>JBBTXH010000131.1:0-4879 GCA_038062385.1 Patescibacteria group bacterium | reverse complement strand
AGGTATGACATTTTTAAATCCCTGGAAGTATGACATTTTAACTTCCCGTTGACATGGTTACTTCGAAGTTTGGTTGATTTTATCTAATTTATAACAAAAAAGGCCATCGATGTTTCGATGGCCTTGGTTTGTGGTTTTATTGTTTCTTTTCGAGTGTTTCCCTGATTTTGCTGAGTTGGTAGGCGATGTTAGACAGCGTACAAACAATTGCTACAAGCCCTATGAGTATTGAAGTGTCTATTACATTCATGTTCTGCCTCCTTGTTGCTTTTTATTCCTTGGTTTCATTGAGAAAACTCAGAAATTTTTCTTCGTCTGCACAGTCTGCTGTGACGGTGTAGGTAATGACCTTGGATTTAGTACCATCAAGTCCAAAAATTTCACCAAGGACAAATTTAACGGTTCCCAGTTTGCCGAACACTTCTGACCGGAGAAGCTCTATGAATTGACTTAGATTAAGATGTTTTATGGCTATAACCGTTTCGCACTCAGGATCCGCATGTATGAACTTTATCTCCACTTTCATTCATTACCTCCTTCTCTTGATTTAATATAATTTTTTGTTGATAGTTTTCTAAACAGCGGGGCAATGCGTTCTTTAGCTATTGGAGATTGATCGGCGAGTTGTCTGATCTCTAGCGCAACTTGATGACGCTGTTCTGATGAAAGATCTGTGTGCGTTAGTACGCGTAAAAGAGCCTGTATCCCACCCTCGCAAGACTGAATGTGCCAGCGAAAACTGTTTTCGTCTTTTTTGGTTTGTTCTGCTGAATTTAATGCTTTATCGTACTGATTTATTACTTCTTTCAATTGAGCAATAACAATCGTAAGTACCTTATCCATCTTCGGCACCTCCTTGGTTGATATTATCCTGATTGGTCTCCCCCAGGATCATCTTTTTTAATTTCATAACCTAAGCCAAAGACGATTCCGGTTATAAGTGCAAATGCAAGCATTATCGGCAGAGTAAGTTCAATGAACCAGCTGATAACAAGAAGACCAACGAAGAAAAAAATATTAAAAACAAGAAACGCGCGAATCATTTTCCCTCCCTTTCTGCTTTCAAATTTCAATGAACCAATTCGTTCTGATTTTGTATGGTATCAGTTTTATGGCGTTTGTCAAGTATTTGTCACCTATTGTCAAATATCAGTTATCGATACACGATACAAGATATACGATACACGACAAAGATTTACATCGTTTTTAATTCATGCTACTATGTAGTCGTACTTTATTTTTGCTAATAATGAAAAAGCAAGGATATTTTAATATAATTTTCTTATGAATATTTATTGGCTGGGACATTCTTGTTTCAAAATTGAAGAAAAAATAAACGGTATTTTGGTAACCATTGTGACCGATCCGTTTGGCGCAGATTCAGGCTTGAAGTTAACGAAAACAAAAGCAGATATCGTGACGGTGAGCCACGGACATGATGATCACGCGAATGTCGGCGCGATTGGCGGGATTGAAAAAGAAACGCCGATTGTTTTTGATCGTCCGGGAGAATATGAAGTGAAAAACGCTTTTATTACAGGCATCGGAGCTTATCATGATAAGAAAGAAGGCGCGGAAAGAGGCAAGTCAACCATGTTTCTCATTGATGTTGACGGCGTGACGGTTTTGCATTTGGGAGACTTGGGCACGGCGCTGTCCGATCAGCAACTTGAAAAAATCGGTGAAGTGGACGTTCTGCTTATTCCGGTTGGTGGAAAATATACGATTAATGCGGCTGAAGCAGCTGAAGTTGTTCGGCAGATTGAACCGCGCATTGTCATTCCCATGCACTATAAAACGCCTGAACTTAAAATTGAAATTGACGGACTCGATAAATTCAAAAAAGAAATGGGTGGTAAGTTTGAAACTTTGGACAAGCTCAAAGTCAGTAAAAAAGATTTACCGCAGGATGAGGTTAAGGTTGTGATTTTGGAAAAAAGTTAATATAAATATTGAAGCACTGAAGCATTTAAACACTTAAGCAACTGAATTCCCTTCTACTTTCCAGCCAGTGTTTAAATGTTTCTATGTTTATATGCTTAAATGTATTTATGGAAAATAAAAATCCGGAGTCAAAATATTTAATGCTGTGGATTGCGGTGATTATCAGCGCCATCATTATTATTGTTGGCTGGTTTTACGCGATTAAATATAATATGGCGAAGATCAGCGAAGATATGGGCAAGAGCGGACAGACCGAGGAGCAAGCGGTCAAAGAATTCAATGATATGGTCGCGGGGATTGGTGAGATTATGAAGAAGCAGGAGGTTGCCCCGGTAACTGAAGTAATTAATGGTGTTAAACCTGAAGCAGTTGTTGGTGATAAAACCGCGGACGGATCTGTTATTCAGGAAAAACCAATAGAAACGCCGATAAAAAAGTAATAATGTTTTTTTGGATCGGTGCAGAGACAAATTTGAATTTAACATTTTGAATTTTACTTTCCACCAGAGGCGGATTCGTCCTCTGGCGAAGGATTTTGAATTTCGTGTTTTGAGTTTGTAAATTATATGGCGCAAAAAAAGAGCAAGGAAGAACAAAAAGAAGAAAACAAAAATAATCCAAATCACGATAAGATTGAAAAGATTTCCATTATTGATGAAATGCAGAGCAGTTACATTGACTACGCTATGTCAGTCATTGTTTCACGCGCTCTGCCGGATGTGAGAGATGGACTCAAACCTGTGCATCGCCGTATTTTATACGCGATGTGGAATTTAGGTTTGCGTTCAAGCGCGAAATTCAGAAAATCAGCCACCGTCGTCGGTGAAGTGCTTGGTAAATATCATCCGCACGGCGATCAATCCGTCTATGATGCCATGGTGCGCATGGCGCAGGATTTCAATATGCGCTACATGATGGTCAATGGCCAAGGAAACTTCGGCTCAATGGACGGTGATGGCGCGGCGGCCATGCGTTATACTGAAGTTAAATTGAAGGCGCTCGCTGAAGAACTTTTATTTGATCTTGATCGCGATACAGTTGATTTTGTCCCGAATTACGACGGACGTGAAAAAGAACCGTCAGTCATGCCCGCGAAATTACCCAATTTATTATTGAATGGCGGCGTGGGTATTGCGGTCGGCATGGCCACGAAAATTCCGCCGCACAATTTGATTGAAGTGTGCGACGCGATTTGCCATTTGATTGAGCATGATGACTGTTCGGTTGAAGATTTGATGGAATTTATCAAAGGTCCGGATTTCCCGACCGGCGGCATTATTTACGATATTACTGAAATAAGAAGCGCCTACACCACCGGCCGAGGCAAGATCGTCATGCGCGGCAAGACTGAAATCACGGAAGATAAACCCGGCCAATTCAGAATCATTGTTTCGGAAATTCCTTATCAAATAAACAAGGCGACGCTCCTTGAGAAAATCGCGGAATTGGTGCGCGACAAGAAACTGGAAGGCATCAGAGACGTGCGCGATGAATCGAATAAAGAAGGCGTGCGCATTGTGATTGAACTGAAGCGCGACGCTTTTCCGAAAAAAGTTTTGAACCGTTTATTCAAGTTGACCCAGCTCCAGTCAAACTTTGACGTTAACATGCTGGCTTTGGTGGACGGACTTCAGCCGAAAGTTTTGAATTTAAAAGACATTCTTGAATATTATTTGAAACACAGACAAATTGTGGTTAGACGAAGGGCGCAATTTGATTTGAAAAAAGCGGAAGACCGCGCGCATATCTTGGAAGGATTGAATCGAGCGATTGATATAATCGACGCTGTTATCAAATTGATTAAACAATCAAAAGATAAAGATACCGCCAAGCTGGGTTTGATGAAGCAATTTAAGTTTTCCGAACTGCAAGCCATCGCGATTCTTGAAATGCGATTGCAGAATTTGGCCAACCTTGAAAGATTGAAGATTGAAGCTGAATTAAAAGAGAAACAAAAATTAATAAAAGAATTGAAAGAATTGCTGGCTTCGGCTAAGAAAATCTTGGCAGTGATTAAAAATGAAGTTGTTGATATTAGAACCAAGTATGGTGATGAGCGAAAAACGAAAATCATAAAATCAGCGGTCGGTGAATTTTCGCAAGAAGATCTGGTGCCGAACGAACCGACTTTGCTCGTGACTACGTGCGACGGTTATATCAAGCGTATGCCGCTCGACACGTTCAAAGTGCAAAAGCGCGGCGGCAAGGGCGTGATCGGTCTCGCCACCAAAGAAGAAGACGTGGTTGACGAGTTGTTTACCACCATGACTCACAATGATTTATTATTCTTCACTTCGCGCGGTCGAGTTTTTCAACTGAAAACTTATGACGTGCCGATTGGTTCGCGCATTTCCAAGGGACAAGCGCTGGTCAACTTTTTGCAACTTGGACCGGAAGAAAAAGTAACCGCGATTTTGGCCATTGACGAAAAAGATCCGATCAAATATTTGATGATGGTGACAGCGCAGGGCACAATAAAGAAAACGCCGATTGAAGATTTTAAAAATGTGCGGCGATCGGGCTTGATTGCCATCAAAATTAAAGAGGGCGATCGCTTAGCTTGGGTCAAAGCCACGACCGGTGAAAACGAAATTATGTTGATTTCAAGTAATGGCCAGGCTATTCGTTTCAAGGAAAAAGATGTGCGCGATATGGGCAGGACAGCCGGTGGCGTGCGCGGTATGAGAATGAAAGGCGCGGCCACCATTGTCGGTATGGGCGTGACTGATTCGAAAGAAGTTAAAAATTTTCAAGTTTTGGCCATCGCGGAAAATGGTTTCGGCAAACGCTCGGAACTGGCGCATTACAAAGTGCAAAATCGCGGCGGCGGCGGAGTTCGAACGCTCAAAGTTTCCACCAAAACCGGCAAAGTGGTGAGCGCGATTGTGATCAATAAAAACGAATTGGAGAAACAAGATATTTTAGTGATTTCAAA
>JBBTXH010000130.1:0-5856 GCA_038062385.1 Patescibacteria group bacterium | reverse complement strand
AACTTCCGGAATCCGCTTCATAATACCTGCCTGCCCTGAGCTTGCCTGCCCCGTACCGACTGGTACTGGGGTCGAAGGGCATTTAACGCAGTTAAAAACAACTTTATCAACAATATGTTTATGCAGATCATTCACTTTTTGTTTACTCTCTTTTTCCAATTCATCTTTTGAACCGAAAACCAAAATCTCTCCGCATTTATCGCATTTCCACACCGGCATGGTATTGCCCCAATAACGCGAACGGGAAATTGACCAATCACGGCAACCCTCAAGCCACTGTCCGAAGCGGCCATTTTTCAAATGTTCCGGTATCCAATGTATTTCCTTGGCCAATTCCAGCATTTCATCTTTCAGCGCCGTTACTTTGACAAACCATGAAGTCGTCGCGAAGTTCAAGAGTGGCGAATCACAGCGCCAGCAATGCGGATAGCTGTGCTCGTATTGTTTTTTATCAAAAAGCAATCCTTTGCCCGCTAAATATTTAATTATTTCAACATCGGTTTTCTGAATATCACCCTCTGGTTTAACGTGCAATCCGCTGAACTGACCATGGCCGTCGAGAATTATTCCGTCCATACCAATATGCTGAACAAACGGCAAATCTTTTTCTTGACCAAGCAACATGTCGTCCTCGCCAAAAGCCGGAGCAATGTGAACTATACCCGTGCCTTCATCGGTTGACACAAAATCCGCGGTCACCACTTTGTAGAAGTTTTCTTTGTTCGGTAAATCCTTGTCTAAATAAAAATCAAACAAAGGCTTGTATTTTTTCCCTTGCAATTTCTTACCCTTAAATTTTTCAATGATTTCAAACTGTTTATTCTCAAAAACCTTTTCAATCAATTGCGTGGCTAAAATATATTGTTCGAAATGGCCCGCCTCATTGTTGTCTTTATCTGCAACAAAATATTTTACTTTAACATATTCTATCGCACTTCCCACCGCCAGCGCCACGTTACCGATAAGCGTCCATGGCGTTGTTGTCCAGGCCAAAACAAATGTTCCCGGTTCATCAACCAACTCAAACTTTGCGGTTAAGGACAGATCCTTAACGTCTTTATATTCTTGGGACACTTCCAAATTACTCAAAGTTGTTTCACATCGCGGACAAATGTGCATGCTCTTTCTTCCCTCGTAAATCAAATCCTTGTCCCATAAACTTTTGAAGACCCACCAAGCTGATTCCATGAAATCAATGTCCATGGTTTTGTAATCATTATCCATGTCCACCCAGCGCGCCAAACGATGAATAACCTTTTTCCATTCTTCAGCGTACAAGCCAACCTTGGAATGACAAGCTGAGTTGAATTTATCAACGCCGTATTTTTCAATCTCATCGCGGCCGTTCAATTTTAATTCTTTTTCCACGATATTTTCAATCGGTAAACCATGGCAATCCCAGCCCCAGCGACGTTCAACTCTTTTTCCTTTCATGGTCCAATAACGAGGAATTATATCTTTCATAACACTGCCCACAAGATGTCCGTAATGCGGGAGTCCGGTGGCAAATGGCGGGCCATCATAAAAAACGTAAGAGTTTTTTTCGTCTCTCTGATTTACGGACTTTTCAAACGTTTTGTCATTGTCCCAAAATTTTATTATTTCTTCCTCAATTTGCGGAAATGTTTTGTTCATAAAATTGTTAAAAATGTTGAAATTGTTAGAGGTGTTGGAAATGATTATAAAATAATCCAAAACAGAACGACTCTCATTACGCTTTCAATAGCTACAACATTTCAAACAAGACACCTACGTTGTTAGTAACAAAAAAAGTGAAATTTACCAAGACCCTTGTTCGGGGGTACCATCTCGGTCTTTCACTTAATTGACAGCGGTTACGGGCTTACCCGTCTGGCTCTACTTTCCTTAATGGTTTTCTGCCAGCAGCTCCCCCGGTGATAGCCGAGGTCAAATGCTTTTATTGTTGTTGATTGAATAATAGCAGAGACAATGGCAATTGTCAAAAAACAAAAACGCGCGATTTAAGAAATCACGCGTTTTTTCTAACTTACCTGCGGCCGAACTTTTCCACGGTCTCCGCATACTGCTGAAGCGGTCCATGCAAAGTTCCGATAAGATGAATGGCCTCTTCGCGAGTAAAGCCGGCACTGGTCAAGGCATCACGATGTCTAGCGAGAGAATCTGCCCACAGCTTCGACATCTTGTATTTGTGATCAAAGGTAATTTTCTCGACGCATTCATTAAACCCAGCCAACAGGCCATCGCCGAGGATCATGGCCAGAGCATCAGACACGTCACCGCGCGCCGAACCAATCAACATCCTCAAAACAGGCATAAATTCATCGAGAACCGTTGACGTTGTCTTCAGTGTCGGTAGAAACGCAGAAAATAAATTGCTAATTTCACGAATCGCTTTTTCTTCGTCGGCAATCCCGGCAAACAACTTCGCCTGCGCGGCATTCATCTTCGCGTCATACTCTCTTTGCAAAACAACTTTCTTCGCGTTCTTGGCTTCCCAATCCTCAATACTGCCGTCAACCTCTGCAATCATTTCTTTATAGCTAGGATGAACCACCTCTACCCAACGCTTAAAAGCTGCTTCTGCTTCATTATTTTTGGCCTTGATCTTGTCAGCCCTTTCCTCGAGGCTGGCGCGAAATTCATTGAGAACTGTCATGAAACTCTTCTTCTCTGTCTCTGCCAATTTACACCTCCTCTGGCCATTTTGGCCAAAAACCAATAAAAGAACACTTGAAACAGTAGCTTAGCAAATTCTCCAAAACTTGTCAATAACTGATTTATTTGATAGTATGAAATTGTGCTATTTTTATTGAAAACAGTTCGTTGTCAATAGCTACGGGTTTACCCTGAACCCGAGTGCGTAGCAACGAGTGGTTCAGGGCCCGTAGCTCAGTTGGCTAGAGCGCCTCGTTTGCACCGAGGAGGTCACAGGTTCGATTCCTGCCGGGTCCACCAAAAGACAACGAATTGCATCTTCGTTGTTTTTTGTTATACTGATAATATGAAAATTATTAAAATCACGTGAAATGAATCATTATATTTACTTTCTGAAAAGTCTGAAAAATAACAAAATATACGTCGGCTACACCGGTGGCCTGGTCACAAAACGATTAGAACAGCACAATATAGGCTTAAATAAATGGACTAAAGAGAACGGACCTTTTGAATTGCTTTATTATGAAAAATATTGTTGTAAGGAAGATGCGCTTCAAAGAGAAAAATTTTATAAATCTGGCTTCGGAAGAAAAATTCGAGATTGTATCATCATCTCAGTTTCCGCCAGAGGCGGATCCGCCTCTGGCGGAGGCTAGAGCGCCTCGTTTGCACCGAGGAGGTCACAGGTTCGATTCCTGCCGGGTCCACCAAAAGACAACGAATTGCATCTTCGTTGTTTTTTGTTATACTGATAATATGAAAATTATTAAAATCACGTGAAATGAATCATTATATTTACTTTCTGAAAAGTCTGAAAAATAACAAAATATACGTCGGCTACACCGGTGGCCTGGTCACAAAACGATTAGAACAGCACAATATAGGCTTAAATAAATGGACTAAAGAGAACGGACCTTTTGAATTGCTTTATTATGAAAAATATTGTTGTAAGGAAGATGCGCTTCAAAGAGAAAAATTTTATAAATCTGGCTTCGGAAGAAAAATTCGAGATTGTATCATCATCTCAGTTTCCGCCAGAGGCGGATCCGCCTCTGGCGGAGGCTAGAGCGCCTCGTTTGCACCGAGGAGGTCACAGGTTCGACTCCTGCCGGGTCCAAAATAAAAGTTCAACCATATATAATTAAAAGGCAGGAGGAGAAGTTTACCCTGAATCGCATTGAAGGGATTCCTGCCGGGTCCACCATTTGAAGGAGAGGAAGAGGTTTACCATGAACCCGAACGGACATGAGTGGTTCATGGATGAGGGAGAGGGTAATTGAGACTATATAACAAAGAACAGTAAAAATCTGATTTTTTGTTCTAAATAATTTGTATCTGCCGCGCTAGTTAAAATCTGTTAAACTTTTAGTAACAGGTTAAGTCAAAAAAAATTAATTAAAATATCTTATGAAACTCGGCATAATCCTACAATCCAACAAACCGGAACACGTCTGGAATACATTCCGCCTCGGCATTACCGCGCTCAAAGCCGGCCATCAAGTTAATATTTTTTTGATGAATGAAGGATCGGAACTGGACACCATTCCTGACAGCGAACATTTTGATATTTCCAAAAAAATGGCTGACTACAAGGAGCTGAAAGGAACGATATTTGCCTGTGGAACCTGTCTGGAAATTCGCGGCAAAAAAGAGGCCGCCGTATGCCCCATTTCCACGATGTCTGATTTGCTTAAAATGATCGAGAGTTCTGATAAAGTTTTAGTTTTTGGCTAACTTAAAAAATATATTTCAGAGTCTCCTTAAACACAAAACTCCGCCGTTCAACACGGCGGAGTTTATTTTCCGAAAATTTAAACCTATTCCTTTTCAATCTTCTGCTCTGCCTCTTCTTTATTCAACTTGCCTCCCATGATACTCTCCAATTTATCAAATTTTGATTTCATTTTCTCGTCGAGAACGCCCGGTTGTTTAGTGAATTTATCCATCATCTTCAAAAGTTCCTGCCTAATTTCATTCAACGCCTGATTGGCATCGCGAAATTCGCCGTTATCAACACTTTCAATAACCTGAGCCAGCATTTCATTGATTATTTCCTTCACTTCTTTGTTTTTCACTGATTTTGTGCGATCTCTTATTTCTTTGGTCTGATACAAGACGCCCATCACTTCGCCTGGATGCAAGCCGTTGTGAATCGTTTCCATCGCCACCCAAGCGTCCTCCATATTTCCCTGATCATAATTTGTTTTCGCCTCATCATAAGCGGTTTGTATTTCGAAAATATTCTGCGTCAAAGCAGCCATGTCAAAACCCAAATTCTTGAACGGCTTGGTGGTAATTAGTTTTTTCAAACGAATCAAATCTTTTTTTATACCGGCCAATTCTTTCGGCAATTCCACTTTAGCTCGAATTTTATCCACTTCCTCCCAATATCGTCCATCCCAAAATTCCTGCAACATTGAACGCAAACTTTCATCAGCCGGAGGATTTTGGATTGACTTTTGATGTTCGGCCAACTGACCCAAAAGTTCATTGATCACGGCAATGTCATCGCTACTGTTAGGTAGTTTTTTTACTTGCTTGGCAAATCTTTTAAGATCGCCAACCATGCGCTTAATATCCTGCAATGCGTTTTTTACTTCGCGCGGATCAACAAATTCCATTTCCATATCTTCAACCGGCTGATTCATTTGATTTTTCTCGCTTTGATTGTCTTTCTTGTTTTCTTGATTATTAACCGATTTTGTCTCGGTTGTCTTTTGCTGTTCATCTTGTTTAATCGTTTCAACTGTTTGTACTGTTCCAATTGTTTTCACTGTTTCAATCGTTGGCATTGTTTCAGCCGGTTTTATCGTTTCAACAGGCTGCGTGATTTGAGTGGTGACTTCCGTCGTCGTTGTTACTGGAGTAGCTACTGGTTCAGAAATCGTTGTACTACCACTCTCGCTTTGCGCAACTTTATAAACATGAACAATCGGAATTTCGAGCGCCAACTCTTTAGCCAAAGAAAAAAGCGGCCAATCAACCAGACCGAGCATGGCCACAACCACGATTGGAATAAAAATTGTAAAATGAACGTGACGCCGACCATGATTAGCCAGCTGCTTCGCTAATTTTTTCATAATTTCCATTTTCGATTTTTAATTTTTGAAATATATTAAACTTTTTCCATAATCAGTGTACCACAAATCGCGTTAAACAACAAATTTTGTACTGTTGCAGGGTTGAAGTTACCTTTTGGGGATAACCCTGTAAGGTGAA
>JBBTXH010000129.1:0-6384 GCA_038062385.1 Patescibacteria group bacterium | reverse complement strand
GTCCACAAAGAACTGACTGCCAATGGCGCCAGGCGCCTGCGACAGTTGTTTGTCAGCTAGAAAACCGGCAAGTTCAAAAGGTACGATACGAATGTGCTTGGGAGAAGCCGGTTGTACATCCTGCGTCCATTCTTTCTCTTCAAACTGGCCAATCAAGCCAGCATACTCTGAAGCGCGAAAGGCATTGCAACCAGCGCAACCGCGACCCATAAAGACAACTGCCAATACAATTGGAAACCATACAGCGTGAGTAAACTTATCTTCAATCATGCAATTTATGAACGCACTAATCGTCCAGAGAATTATTAGCACGAACCCAACACCACCGAACATTGGCCATGCCAAGGATGGTGTGCTGGCGTAGAAAATACCCCACAAAATAATACCTGTAACAACCGACATGATCACAGCTGCACTGGTTTTACGAAACAGCACGAGAGGTACGACGCCTACGATTGAGCACAGTATTGCCATGAACAAAGCTGTCAAAGATGGGGTCATTTCTTCCCTCCTTACCCACCGTAGCCTTCACGGAGGTGGGCTCTTTGATTGTCAGAGAACCGTCTGTCCGCTTTGGACAAATCAAAATAGAATATCATATTCGCAATACTTTTGTCAAGGCCATCGGCGGCCTGCGTCTTGAACTATGATTTATCTGATTAGATGAACACTATGATTACGAATAATCTAAAGTATTAAATGTTAGTTAATAATTCGTAGTCATTCGTAGATTCGTAGCAAATTCGTCCGCCGGAGGAACGGATGCGTCCTTCGGCGCATAATTCGTAACAAAAAAGCGCGCCGTGTTTCACGGGACGCGCTATAGAGTTGTCAGACGCTGCTCAGCCAGACCCCCAAGTGGGAATTCGACCTGCGTAACTCAGATCAAAACATTGAACGACTGTTCTGATTTTCCATTACGCATTCGGAGCATATACAGACCGCCGTGCCGGCCAAGGAAAGGAGGCGCTCCTTAGTCTTTTTGACGGCCGCGGACAGTGGCAGAGCTCTCAAATGTCCCCCAACCCTGAGCTATGACTGCCATTCTTTTACTGTTACCGCCTTTACTGAGAGTGAACAGAGCCGGTTCTGGTAACCGTCTTGGTATTACCAACCGCGATTTTCATCACGGTTTCCCTCTACCATGGTGCCGCCAATAGAGGGACTTCAGCGCTGACAACAACTGTTATTACTCTTCAGTTTTAATTTCTTTATCATTCACTTTTATCAAATCAGAATAACGCGAATCAAAACGCTTTTTTCTGCTCCATTTTAAAACGTCAACATTTCCTTTATTAAGTATTCTTCTGTATTCCATTGAATTCAGCAAATCTCCCACCATTTTGACGGGCACGCGTCCTCGTCCATAACAGACCAAACAATCAGGCCATGGTTCCCACCATCTGTCTTCATTCAAAAATTCGCAAAACGGACAGCGCGCCAAACGTTCAAACTGGCGAACAGTGAGCCCAAGCAAATATTTTTCTGACCAGAGATTGAATTTCTTCTTCACCGTTTTTACGCTTCGTTTCTTCATGTTTTCTCCCTCGTCCACCGTACCCCGCGGGATTTGATCATGGGGAAGGCGGACTACTTTTCAGAAAAAACAAGTTCTTTGATACGCTCACAGACCATATCAACGATTTTGCCTTTATTCGTTTCTCCGACCCAGAGACCCAAATCAAGTTCAATGATGCCACCGCCTTCACCGCGTCCATCAGGCGCGAGCTTCGCACCGGTCGTTCGTCCGAAACGATCTCGCAAAAACTGTCCGAGCGACGTGGAAATATCAGTATTTCTGGCGCTGATACGCACCACTTTTCCAACGATTCCCCACACGATAACCAAGTTAACGCTGGCTGAACGCACCAGGAGATCAGCGATCGTGGAGAGATCATCACCTTCATTAATATTAACATATCCGATGTAAGTTACCAGTCGGCCATTATTCTGATGCGAGTTTTTCAAAGCCTCTTCAAGATTTCTATAAAATGTTTCCGGCAAATCATAATCAATGAGCTGATTCAAATCACTCTGCGACGAAAATTGTCTGACAAAAGCATAAGCTTCAAGATCGCGGCTATGAGTCGCGGCCAAGGCCTTTGTGTCAGTATAAATTCCCATGGCCATAATGGTCGCGAGCATTTTATCATCCTCGGACAATTCAATGTTCATGGCTTTCATCATTTCCACCACCAAAGAACAACAAGCTCCCACATCTTCAACCAACATGAAACAATTTTCACCGGCTATAATATCGCTGTCGCGATGGTGGTCTATGGCCACGACAGGATTAATCTTTCCTTTGAGCTCTCCGAGACGAGGATCACTGATCAAAGAAGAATCAACTAACACGCAAAAGTTCGCACGCAATTCTTCTTCTTTCAATTCCGACAAATGCTTCATGCGCGATTGGAGATTGCAACGATTGACAATCGCCCGATTCTGCGGATGAGCGATACCACCGCTGTAAAAAATCTTCACGCGTTTATTCATCTTTTCAAAAATTCTCGCCATACCAAAGGCCGCGCCGAGCGCATCCGGATCAACTTGCGTAATGATGATATATGCGTTGCCTGTCTGCCGACTGACAATGTTTTCAAATTCGGAAATTTTCAATCGTTCGGCTAATTCCATTTTTCTCTCCTTTGCTGTTGAGTGCCGGTAATCAGTAATCGGTAACCAGGGTAATTTGGGCTGGTAATCGTGGAAAAACAGATGAAATAAACTTTAAAATTTAATGAACAGAAGTTTATATAAATTACATTATAATTAAACGTTTGTCAAATCCAATTTTTTAAAAAAAGAACACCCCGGATTCTAGATAGAACCCGGGGTTTTTGCAGTAAGCACGCGTGGCAGTAATGAGGGTATCCCCTCGGAGCGGGCAACTGCCATCTTCTCCGCAATCCTGCTGTTTCGCCCACCGATCCGGCAAGACCCTGACCTCAGACAAGGACCGTTTCGTTTATCTTGGAGATGGGCTCCGTTAGCGACGTTTCCCTGCTTAGAGCCGGCCAGTTTTTTTTTACTCCAACGCACTCACTGCAAAAGTATTATAGCATAATAATATAAACTTGTCAAGCGTTTTAATAAAAATCACTTAAATTAGCAAAAACATACTATTAACGTTACTCCAACTTCCAAATTAAAAAAGAGGCAAGTACATTGACTTACCTCTCTAATTTCTAATTAACTTGTTGGCTCTTCCGGCGCAGACTTTGGCTGAAATATTGCTTCAATCCCAGCCGTCGCCTTTTGCATTGCCTTGGTTTTCCTGTCAGCAATGCGTTTCTCCGCCTCGGCAATCTGCTGTTCCCAATTATCCGGACGCAAACGCATGGTACTGCCATTGATCGCCAATATAATCTGATTATCAACCACATCAGGATTCAAATCCATTTCCCAACCGGCAATCGCCTTCTCAAGATGAGCTGATTCAACTTCGGCCTTGCCGTCGTCTTCAGCCAGCTGATCAGCTTCCATCACCATCCAGGCAACGTCTGCAGGAGTGCAATAAATCCGACTGACGATTTGTTTTGCAAACGGGATGAAATCAATAATGTTCGTTGATACGCCATTCTGTTTGAAACAAGCCGGCAGAATCAAGGTCAGCTGTTTCTCGTCCGGCAAAACAAACGGAATGTTCGCGTCAGTTCTGCCCTTGCGCTTGTAAGCGTCATCAAGCAGATCGTCGCGGTTTGTAATTCTGATCCAGATCACTTTGCCGCGACGCTTCGGATCAGAACAAAATTCAAATTTCATCTGACGCATTCTATTAGAAGTTCCGGCGTCGCCGCTCGGCGTGTCGCGCGAGGTCTCGGCTTGATCAGCCTCATCCTCCACCACGATTACCGGCGCCAGCTCATCAATGAGCGCCGCCACTTTCTCCATATTACTCTCGGTTTCGCCGACCCACTTGCTACGCAGGTTTTTCAGTTTAATAACGATAATTCCGCAATCATACGCCCAACATTCAAAGATCATGGTCTTGCCTGTACCCGGCGGACCAACGGCCATAATGCCCATCGGCACGCGCTTGGCAATGCCTGCCAGCATATTCTTGCCGACTTTTGCCAAGTAATCCTTGACATTGTCCATGCCACCGTACATGTCCAGTCCGAACTTCGGCATTTTAACTTCAATCAATCCTTCAAATTCATCTTCAATCTGCTTTTTCTTCACATTTTTGATGTACTCGGGATCAAGCGGCTTGCCTTCAGCTTTGGCTTTGGCCGACATTTCCGCGATCTGGCGCAGAGTAAGTCCATTGGTGATTCTTGCCAGTATTTCCGCGGTAACGCCTTCATTCAATTTGAGTCCGTTGTCCGCGAGAACCGCCTGCCAACGCTCCAGACGCGCGTCATAGTCAGGCCGCTGAATCTTGATGATCTTCGCGCCCGACTGACTTGATCGCACATCTTGCGCCAAACCGGCAACTGCCGGAGTCAGGAGAATAATCAAACTTCCATTATCGCGCATCACTTGATCGCGCGACCAACGTTCAAATCTTTCCACGACCACGCGTTCAGACGACGTAACATGCGCCGGAATCAGATTATGAGCGAAATCAATAAACAAAATCGGTTTACGCTTTTCATCTTTATTGCTTTCATCGGAAAGTATTTCTCCGAGCAGTGATAGTGGCGCGTCAACGGTGGAAGTTCGAGAACCGTCAACGCTTTTGCATCTTGCTTTGAACCATTGCTCGGTTTCACTGGTGGCGAACTGCAGTCCGCGCGACAGCGAATAAATCATGATGTGTCTGTCCTTGAAAACCTCGGCCAGATATTCGTAAATCGTTTGATATTTATCCGAACGATTACGATACTGGTCAAAAATATTTCCGGAAAGAATAAACATGTGGTTGACTTTCGCGCGAATGCAAATCATCATTTCTCGAAGCCACATGGGTGTTTTTTCATCAATCACGAGTTCGTTCGTTGTTTGCTGTTCCGGAACAACCGCTTCCACTTCAATGTCCTTTTCTGGTAAAGCCACTGTGTCGCTTTGTTTACTAGAATGCTCAATCATGCTGTCATCGCACCACTCTGAATGTTTTCTTTCAGGAAGCCATGCAACCAAACAATGCCCATTCCTTGGATTCATGTCAGTAATTATTCCAAGTTTTTCTCTTGATTCAGTATTCGGCTTAGCTATCACGAGGTCTCCAACTTTGAACTTCAAATTGTCTTTCATCTTTTCTTCTGTTGTTACTGTGCCACTCTGTTCATCGCAATGTTCAATCATCCGATCATCGCACCAATAACGACTAATTGAAACAGTTTTATATTTATTCGGAAACCATGATTTAGACCAAAACGCACCGTCATGACCACCATGGATAAAGGCAGGAAACTCAACGAGATAATGTCCGCTATCCGGATTGATAGCAATAACTTTTCCTTCAAGTTTGCTTGGCCCGGTATTTCGTAATGCTTTCACGCAATCACCGACCTTGAACTTCAAGCTAGGACGCTCCAAAAGAATAAGGCCGTTTGGTGAAACAACAATAGTGGAACAATCATCGCCAGTTATTGTTACCCAAAGCGCCTTTGCGCCATCATGTTCATGTACTCCATCAACAACGCCTTTTTCACCTGACCAAGTTTCGCCTGCAACCATATCACCGGCTCTAAACCCATGCCATGTTTCCAAAATATTGACGAACAATTCTCCACCATCCTGCGTCGTGATTTTTCCCACTGCTTGAATTTCAGCCATCACTCCTCCTATTCGTTGCTGTTGCTTTTCCAAAATACGTTCAATAAACTTTCGAGTTTTCTCTCCCATGTTGCCTCCTTTGTGTCACCCTGAGTAGCATCGAAGGGAACTCCTAAATGTTAATTGTAAAAAAACAAATTTCCTGTAAGTTTAGCATTAAACTTTATTTTTGTCAATGATTAAAAACTGTCTAAAATTAGAAGAAAAATAAAACACGTTCGTCGTGTAACGTGTATCGTATATCGTACATTGACTAAACGATTTCCCCTCCTCCCAAACATTCTTCACCCTGCCAAAAAACGCAATATTGTCCGGGAGTAACAGCTCTCTGCGCTTGTTCAAACTTTACTAAATATTTATTGTCAGCCAATTTCGTGACAATCGCCACTTCGTCTTGAGCGCGATAACGAATCCGACAATTAACTTTCAAGGGAAACGCAGGTTCAACTCCGGATATCCAATTAACATTTTTAACAATTAAATTATCCTGCAAAAAATCTTTTTCATTTTTACTCACCCACAAAACATTATTTTTTTTATCGAGTCGCGCCACATACCACGGTCCGCCGGAAAGGCCGATTCCTTTTCGTTGGCCGATGGTGTAAAACGGCAATCCCTGATGTTCACCTAATATTTCTTCGGTTTCAACATCTTCAATCG
>JBBTXH010000128.1:0-8654 GCA_038062385.1 Patescibacteria group bacterium | reverse complement strand
ACGATTAAGCTGAATAAAATATAAACAACAATTGGAATAACGGTCGCAACAATAACAGCTCGTTTCACTTGTTGCTCATGTCCACGTAAAATTTCTCGCAGTGGCACAATGGAAGCCGCGCCTCCGTAAGCGAAAAGAATTACGCCGTAAGCAACCAACCAGCCGTTCATCTGAATGTTTTTATAATTAGAAAGATCTACCGAAGAAAAACCAAAAATAAAAATGGAAAAAACAACCGCCAAGAGCGCGAGCACCATCCATAGTTCAAATACTTTTAAAATTTTCAACCCGGCGAACAAAATAATCGCGGTCACAACAAAAAAAATCAGCGCGTTCGTCATCTCCGAACCGCCGAACAAAGCAGTCAGCACCTTTCCCTCGCCAATCAAATAAGCGGTGAGCGCGCCAAAGCCGCCAACGAGGAATGAAACGGTTTCCAAAGTGAAAGCGAATTTTCCCAAGTACTTTCTCGCGTAACCGGCGAGCTGATGGCGGTAACGTGTACGCAAAATGACTTCCGCGAACATCAAATTTAAAATGAGTGACGCTAATCCCAAAACGAGCAACATGGCCAGTCCGGGCAACGCGCCCAGTTTGGCAATGACAAAAGGTAACCCCAAAACACCGGCGCCAATAATCGTACCGGTCAAAACCGCCACTGCTTCCCAAAAATTAACTGCTTTTATTTTTAACGATAATGACATAAATATCGCGCGCTATTCTGGCAACTTTCAGTCTTCTTCTCACAGTCAGCGCTATCTGAACTGCCGGCCGGCGCGCTCTCAACCGCTCCGCCGCGAATCACACAACCGATTAATTCTGACCAAGAAGGCGCTTGTTTGGAAGCGAAGTAAACCACTTTGTCGGTTGAATTAACATTTGAGTAAATTAAAATCATGGCTATCAAAACCATTAAAATGAAAAATATAAGCAACAAATATTTTGAATGCTTAAACATTTATATTTTTTTTATTTCTATAAAATCTGTTGTCCCCGACTTCCCCATGGTGATGCCGGACACAATCGTGATTCGATCATTTTTTTTAACAACTTTTTTCCTTTTCAAATAATTTGTTGCCTGATCAATGAAGCTGTTTATCGTTTGACAAGCGGGCAAAACAAACGGTTTGAGTCCCCAGTTCAAATTCAGTTGACGTTCGACCCGATGCTCATCGCAAGCAACATAGATGGGTTTTTCCGGCCGATAACGGCTCACCACGCGGCCGGAATGCCCGGACAATGAGGCAACTAAAATTAATTTAACATTTGCTTGCTCGGTCAAAACTTTGGCTACGCCGGCCACCGCGTCATTCGCCGGAGTAATTTGATTCACTTTTTCCTGCAGAACAAAATCATCATAAGTTGATTTTTCCGTATTGATCGCGATTTTCGTCATATATTCCACTGCCTCAACCGGAAATTTCCCATTGGCCGTTTCGCCGGAAAGCATGATCGCGTCAGTGTGATCAATCACGGCGTTAGCCACGTCTGAAACCTCGGCTCTGGTCGGTCGCGGATTATTGATCATGGACTCCAACATTTGCGTGGCCACGATCACTGGCTTGGCCGCGTGCAAACATTTGTCAATCAACATTTTTTGGAGCAAAGGAATCTCTTCAGCCGGCATTTCAATTCCAAGATCCCCGCGCGCCACCATTAAACCATCGGCCGACGCCAAAATCTCGTCTATGTTTTCAATCGCCTCGCGCCGCTCTATTTTCGCGATAATTCTGATCGGCGACGTTGCTTTGATTTTTAGTTGGCGTTCATATTTCTCTATTAATTTTCTAAGATTATAAATATCTTTCGCGGTTCTCACAAACGACAAGGCCACAAAATCAACTTTATTTTTCACACCAAACAACAGGTCTTCTTTATCTTTCTCGGACAAGGCCTCGATTCGAACATTGGTATCGGGCAAATTAATGCCTTTATGAGAAAAAATTTTACCGCCGTTTATCACCACGCAGATAATATCTTTTTTTTGAACGCTTTTTACTTTTAACTCGATCAAACCATCGCTAATCAAAATTCTTTCTCCAGCCTTAACGTCTTCATGCATTTTTTTGTAAGTCACTGGAATCTTTTTCCCATCCGTCGAATCAGCCGTAGTCAATATTACACGGCTTTTATTTTTCAGATTAATTCCAGTTTCCGACAATTCGCCCAATCTAATCCGCGGACCTTGCAAATCTTGAAGAATTGCAACCGGTTCAGCGCATTCCATAGCCGCCGCCCTCACCATCTTCATTACTTTCAAATGATAAGAGTGAACATTGTGCGAAAAATTAAGCCGGCTGACATTCATGCCTGCTTTGATCAAACGCTTGATAATCGGTTTCTTGTCAGAAGTCGGCCCCAGCGTGCAAACAATTTTTGTTCGTTTTAAATTTTCCATAATCAAATATTAGATTTGCCAACGTTGTTTACGTTTTATAATGAAACCACTTATTTAATAGTTTATCGTGATTACATTGCATTTCACGGGGTCTGGCCGTAAACCACTCCTTCGTCGAATTCACGGTAAAGGTGAACTCTTTTGGCTTGCCCTGCACCGGAGCCCTGCCGCGCAGGCAGGCGTAGCGACTGGTGCAGGGCGTCAAAAAGTAACCCTTCGGAGAACTGCGATAAACCAATTTGTCGGAATATTCATTGAATCTATAGATTAAACTATATACAACGCTGTCAATCCTTACAACTTAAATATTAATTTTTTCCGCGTATTCATGCAGAAACGGTATTCTCCACCACTCGCCTTTCCAGGCTTTCAGTAAACCAATCACTGACATCACCAAAAAAACTAAACTGGCGAAAAACCAAACAATTTGTCCAAGCAATGGAATAATATTCACAAAAGAAATCATAATCTCCGCGATAAACAAAACCAATCCCTGCTTGGCGTGAAACTGCGCGAACTTGCTATCTTTTTTTAACAAAAGCGGAATCAAGCACAGTACGCCGATATAACCGATGGCGGAGATTACTTTATTGTCCGACACGTCCTTGGAGCTTAATTGCTGTGTTTCTTCTGACATAAAGTTTGGGATTATTAAAATAGATTGAAAGATTAAAAACTTTGAAGCAAAATAATACAGATGTACTGATAGTTACGTAATCTACTGATTAAACCTCAACTAAAATTATAGTCAACGGTAATCAGTATATCATTAGTATTCAGTAGATCATGTATTCTTTCCAATTCAGTTTAAGCGGCTACAGTTCAACGTTCGAGAAATGTTCAAACCTCGGTGTTAAACCAAAAATTTCCACCACCAAAATATCAAACCTCGGATAATGATCACAATATTGCTCGTGCAGAAAAATAAACTGATTGATCGCCCTGCTGATTTTTTCTTTTTTAAATCGATCAACCGCGTTCTCCGCGAAACCGAATTCTTTGGTGGTTCTGGTTTTAACTTCAACAAAAACCAAATCCTGACCAAGCCCGACAATCAAATCTATTTCACCAATCTGTTTCTGACCGGAAGCGTGCCAATTCTTTTCAACCAAGCGATAACCTTTTTCTTCAAAATATTTTAACGCCAGTTCTTCTCCCCACGCGCCCAGTTTTTTCTTATAACCGAGCATGTTAAAAAAACAAATTATAGAATTTGCCGAGCAGTAGTAGATGCAAATTCAGAATTATGGCAAAACCGAGCATAACCAAAACCACGCCGAATATCTGAAAAAAAGTATAACTGCCGCCGCTGAAAAATTTTTCCGCGAAGTCCACCTGGCCGATTGCCCGAAGTGCGGCGTCCGGTTTTTTGACCATAAAAAATCCGACTACGCACATGACTATTCCGATCAAAATTCTTAAAAACATATTAATGCTTTAATTTTACTTCAATGTTTATTATACCACATAATACGATTTTTAAAAAATGAAAAAGTCCCAACCTTTTATGACTGGGACCGTTGATATTAGCACTTGCTTTTTTGATTACACGCAGGGCAAATAGCTCGACCGGACTTATCTCTGCTGTTTACCCGTCTGACTCGACCGCACTTGATGCATTCTTCGTGTGTTGAGGGATCTTGGCCTCGACAGTTCTCGCAGATGGCGCCAAGTTCATGCCTTACACATACCCGTTTTACCTGGTCGCACTTGATGCACTTTTCGTGGGTGGATGGATTTTTGCGATAACAGCTGTTGCAAATGGGTTGATTGGATTCGCTCCGTCCATGCACTATTTTAAGCTGACCGCACTGGCAACACTTCTCGTGATTAGAAGAATCATGATTAAAACAATTGCGGCAAACAGGCTGCCCTGCTTCATTCCGTGAATACACTTTTTGAACCCTGCCACATTGCCGGCACTTTTCACGGCTAACAAAATGACGATAATAGCAAACGTTGCAGACAGCCCGATTATTCTTATCGCGAGAATGCACTGCTTTAATCTCACCACACTTGAAACATTTCTCGTGACTGGAAACAGCGTGGAAACGAGCTCTCTCACTGCAACTATGACAAGTCTGCTTGCCGGTTTTTCTGTTTTTGTAAACAGTCTTTTCAAGACCGCACACAACACAGATACCTTTCACGTGGCAACCTTCCTTTCCTTCATTTTTAAACATTGCTTCCGAATATCGCGTGAACGGCATTTATGACAGATAGCCTTGCCATTTTTGTTGCGTGTTGCCACCGGTTTTGTTTCGCCACATTTTGAGCATCGTTCAAAGGTGGATGAATCGTGATAGCGAGCCTTTTTGTAACAATTTGAGCAAATAGCTTCGCCGGTTTTACTACGTTTTGTCACCGGCTTCTTCTTGCCGCATTTCATACAACGTTCGTGAGTGGATAGATCATGATAACGAGATACATTGTAACAACGACCGCAAATAGCTTTACCAGAACTTGTGCGAATTTCCACCCATCTCATTTTTCCGCATTTGAAACATCGCTCGTGAATAGCAGGATTCTTGAGCCGACAATTTGGACAAATGGCCTGACCAGACTCATCACGCGCCTGCACCGGCTTTTTCTTGCCGCATTTCATACAACGTTCATGAGAGGCGGGATTATAATAGCGAGCCATCCAATAACAATTAGCGCAAACGTATTTACCAGTCAGAAGATTACGATGAACGCGTTTTCGCACTTTCTTGCAAACATCGCAAGTACTTCCCATAGAATCACCTCCGTTTGGTTTATTTGGAAAAGGACAAAACAGAATCAACTGATTCAATGTCACACTATATGCTATTCCAATGAATCTGTCAAGCTTTCTTTCATATAAACCTCCACTAAATTAAAACAAAACACAGCGATCATACCTCGCTGTGTTTTCCGTGCAATTCAACTATTTAACCCTCTTATGCCACAAACTGCCACTGTCACCGGCATTATAAACCTTAGCAGTATTCAAACTTTCGTTAGTTCCAATATCATCGTAAACTTTTGTTTCCGGCGAACCGCTATTGTCATCAAGACCGCGCAAACGAGTCAATTCCACCGCCTCATTGGTATATTCATTGGGTAATTTGATTGATCCGCCGTGTTGGCTGGCCAGAGCAATATGTTTGAGCGGCATGCCCTCGAAAATCTTCTCAATCTTTTCCATAATCGCCGCCACCTGCTTGCTGTCCTCAATGCCCGGAGCATAATAAATACCGTTCAACATTATTCCCGGCAAACCATCATTGTCAATTGAAAAACTGCCAAAAATAAACCCGAGGTTTTCCACTGACTTTGATTGCCGCGCTTCTGCCGCTACTTCGCCTTGAGGAATTTCCATGGAAATAACAAATGACATCGGATCAGCATTGATTGATGCCACCCAATATTTGTTCGCGGTTTCGTGTTGAACCTTCATTTCATAATTAATACTGGAAAAACAACAAATTTTACTGTCAGCAAACCGCACCATATTCATCAAACGTTTAACCTTATCCAGATAACACAAAGTCACGCGCTGATTTTTCTTTTCTGTTTTTTCTTTGCCGGTCGGTTGATAAGTCAAAAAATCGTTCACGGTTTGAAACGGCCCTTGCAAATGGCTCTCCATTTCCTGAACCAACGCCACATCCTGTTCGCGCAATCTGTCTTCTCCCAATACTTGCATCGTTAAGTAAGTGAAAATGGCACTGGCTGATTTTTCTGTGAGCGCAATGATTTCTCGACTAATGCGTTCAATTTCCTCATCTTTCTCGGCTTTACCCAAATGCGAAAAACGTTCTGATGTTTTTGCGTTATTCACGAGCGCTTTCTGCGCTTCAAGATCGCCCAAATCTCGATCAAGTTCTTCCAGTTTTTTTTCCAATTCCTTTTTCTTCGCAGGATCAGTTTGCTTTTCCAGTCCGGCGGACAGGCCGGAACGCGCTTTTTTCTTTTTTGATATTTCCGCGTAAATTTTTTCCAATTTTTCATTTCCGCCGCGCAAAGCCACGAGCAAATCTTTTTTCATTCTTTTCAAATCAACTCGTTTGGAATTCAGGCGCGGAATAAGTTCTTCGCCGCGCACCGGCACGGACTGGCCGGTAAAAACTTGTTCCAGGGAAACCTCCAAAACCATTTTCTCACCCAAAGCTTTCCAGCTATCTTCAAGCTCTGCTTTAACTTTTGCTTGAAAATCAGGATAAGCTGTTTCAATTTCTCCAATCATTCTCAATCGGTCGGAGAAAGTATGCGCGGCCTGCATCTCCTTCAGAAATGTTTTGGCCTGACCACCATTCTCTTTTTCCAAATAATCGCGATACATCGGGAAAAGCAAAACCACACCTAACTGTTCTCTTCCTAAAACCCGACCGATTTCCGCATTAGCATTCTTCACCGCCGCGTTCTCGCTGACTTCAAAGCTGGCTTCCTGGGTATCTTGTCCCGGATGATCCAATGGAAAATGTCCGGCGCGCAGCCGTTCAATAATTTTTTCAATTTCCGCTGGTTTCATACCGGCTTTTTTCAAAGATTGCGCAAACATTTGAATTGGTTTCTCGTGAATTTTCAAGTCAACAATCATCTTTAACATTTCCTTGAATTTATCAATGCCGTAATTATTGATCAAATTAAACCGATCGTCTCCGCCGTGCAGAAGATAATAAATCATGGCTTTGTGTTCGTCTTGCGCTAGAATGCCGACTAATTCATGCTGACTTTGAGCTTTGTCAAATTCAGCTTGGCTCTTTTGAATAGTTTCAACGCGTTCATCGAGCGACGCGCCTTTCCAGCGTTTATCATCATCCAAAAATTCCAAAACATCCTTACTCGGCACCACGCCGAGATCAGCAATGACTTTTTGCAAGAGCACCAAACGTTTTTTATGATCCTCCTGCAACTCTTTATATTCAGAATATTTCTTTGTTGAGTCAAATCCTTCGTTTCGCTTCTTCCACCATTCATCGACTGTTGCCGGTACATAACCGCGCCTAACCAATTTGTGCAATAAACTGATCGCCACCGGAACGGGGGTGCGAGTATCGCCAACAAGCTGAAGAGCAACGTCATTAATGCGATAATCATCGAATTCTTTCATTAAAACTCCAAGTACGTAAGGCAAGTATTCTGCTTCATTGCTGACGCCAAAACGCTCGCCTTCCATTTCATCGCGCGCAAGTTCAAGCAACAACAAACGCGAATCTCCACCCAATTTCAGCATTGCCCGAGCCAATTTCGCGGCCATGAATTTATCTGATTTTTTGCCCTCTTTCAATGTTTGCTGCAACTCTCTAAAAACGCGTAAGCGAACTTCTTTTCTTTGTTTGTCTTCATCAGTATCTTTTTCCACAATGGCTTGATGCAAAACCTTGGCGACCGCTTCATCCAGCATGATCGCCACCTCGCGACGATCTTTATCAGGAATCAACGCCAAAAAGCCTGGCCGCTCTTTTTCCGTCAGAACCAAAGCATAATCAACCAATATTTTTTTATCAGTGGCGACCATGACCGCCACCTGCTCCGGCGAAGGCAAAGGTTTGCGTTCAATCAATTTTTTTTGTACGCCAAGAATAATAGCGTCAGGCAAAAGGTTGGCCGCGGCTGTATTGAATTTGACGTTTGATCTTTCGCGCGCTTTTCTGGCTATCTCCAGCTCTTTACTCACATCACTGCCGGCCAACATGCGCAACTTCACCACGCGGCTCAGCTGATAGACAGCCAAATCAGGAAAAATTTTTGTCGCTTCATCTGCTCTGTCTTGGAGCGCGTCAGCCTGCGCCAATAATTCATCCGCTGATTTGCCGGCCAAGCTGGATTCATATCCTCTGGCTTCAGCCAAGACGGTTTGCCTGACCTGTTCCTCGCGTTCTTTCATGGCGTCTGTTGCCCATGGCTGTTTGATATTCATGATTTCAACGCGCAAAATCTGATCGCGCCTGCGAACATCCGCGCGCATTTTTATCAAATCGATTTGTTCTTGATTTAATGAAATATTTGATTTTTGTTCCACGCTCGGCATTCCGGCTTCTCGTTTTGACATAAAAGATTATAAAGTGAAAATGAATTAACCTAATTGACCTAATTATACTAATTAACCTAAATAATATCCAATTCTCAAATCACAAAAATTTCTAAAATCTGAATTGTTTTTATTGGGATTTCGTCACTGATTATTATTTTGAATAATTAGATTAATTAAAATAATTAGTATAATTTATATCTCACTCGCCGCCTACGTTTCAGAACTTCGGCGTCCCACTCTCACCGCGGAGCGAAA
>JBBTXH010000127.1:0-2741 GCA_038062385.1 Patescibacteria group bacterium | reverse complement strand
CGTTACGAAAAGTCCGGCGAATTGTCGGGACTAACTCGCGTGCGCGGATTTACGCAGGATGACGCGCATATCATTTGTTCAAAAAAACAAGTTGAAGAAGAATTGAAACGCGTGGCCAATTTCGTTAAATATATTTTTGATACGTTCGGTTTCAAGGATTATAAAATTTATTTATCCCTTAGTGATCCGAACAATATGAGTAAATATGCCGGCGACAAAGAGGGTTGGCAGTTTACAGAAACGGTTTTAGAAAAGGTGGCCAAGGAATTGGGCATTCCTTATGAAAAAGAAATCGGCGAAGCGGCGTTTTACGGACCGAAACTGGATTATAAAGTGAAAGACGCGCTGGGGCGCGAGTGGCAATGTTCTACTTTGCAGTTTGATTTTAATTTGCCGGAACGTTTTGATATGACTTTCACCAATGATGAGGGACAAGAAGAACGGCCATACATGTTGCATCGAGCTTTGTTTGGTTCGTTTGAAAGATTCATGGGATTGCTGATTGAACATTACAGCGCGGCTTTTCCACTGTGGCTTTCGCCGGTGCAAGTAAAAGTCTTGTCGGTTTCGGAAAAATTCAATGATTATGCCAGTGAAGTGGTGTCTGCTCTCAAAAAGAAAAGCATCAGGGTTAAGTTGGCTGATGATGGCGATTCATTACCCAAGAAAGTTCGCAACGGAGAAAAAGAAAAAATTCCTTATCTTTTAGTTGTTGGAGAAAAGGAAGTCGCTGATAGAACGGTCGCGGTCAGAAAACGCGGTCAAGGCGATCTTGGACCGCAAATATTGGCTGATTTCGTTGAGCTTGTTTCACGAGAAAACGAAGAGCGAGTAATTTAAATAATTGGAAAATTAAAAAGCGGGCTGAATTTGATTCAGCCCGTTTTGATTTATGGTTTACCATGAACCGAACCGGAGTTCTGGTTCAGGGCAGACGGTCAACGCTGACGCGTTTTGATTTGTTTGTTTTTTTTGTCGCTTCGGCAAAATCTTTTTCATGTTGCTTGCGATACATGCGCAAGACAATAAAAAAGTACATTTCACCTTTGACCAATTTCAGCGGCACTTCAGGCGGCTCCACCGGTTTCGCGAATTCGTCTTTCAGAAAAAGGACTCGGTTGGTTCGTTGTTCTGGAGAAACCTTGAAATTCACGTGCGCAGTCATGAAGTCAAAGCGAGGAATCAATTCCTCTTCTTCAATTATTGCGTTCATCCAGAGAGCTTCTTCTTTTTTAGCGAGCTGGTTGGCGGTCGGCTTTGGGGGTTCAGTATATTCATTCATGACATCGAGTACAGTGTCCGTGTCAACAAACGGCAGGAGCGTGCGTAGGGGCTCGGTGGCTCTGCAAATTTTGGCGTGTTCCTGCCAACTGATCAGAGCGTCTCTGCCTGGACGTTTTCTAGGCAGTTTGCCGAGATAGGACAGTATTGGATCACGGCGCGGCTCTTCTGCTACTGGTGTTGGAACCAATGTTTTGGTTTTTTTTTCAATTGGCGACAAGGAATAATCGGTTGGCGGACGTCGCTTTTTAAGGGCAAGTTTTATAACCTTGCCATCAGTTTTATCTTGGCCGGTCATCGTTACCTCCTCCTTTGATTCTAGCTCATTCAAGGAACATTTATAGGTTAAAACATTATGACAAAGATTAATTAAGTTGTCAAGCTCTTGGTTTTTTCTTAAATTATGCTACAATAATTGCAGGTTTTAAAGATGAAAAATACAATTATGAAAAGAAAGATATTTTTAGTTGTTTTTTTGTTAACCGGTTTTTTGATTTCTAGCACTGTGCTCGCCAGCAGTGATCCTTATTTTCCGAAGCAATGGTACTTGCAAAAAGTTCATGCTCCTGAAGTTTGGGAAAAAACAAAAGGCAGTTCTTCCATCATTATCGCAGTGCTCGATACCGGAGTTGATGTTGATCATCCTGACTTAAAAGATAATATCTGGGTGAACAGCGATGAAGTTCCGAATGATGGATATGACAATGATAAAAACGGTTACATTGATGATGTGAATGGCTGGGATTTTGTGCACGATTCAGCCAGCCCGGCGCCGAAATTGACTTCAAAATATACGGTCAGCGCGGCCAATCACGGCACTTTTGTGGCCGGGATTATTTCCGCTGTGCATGACAATAACATTGGCACGAAAGGCATAACCGCCAATGTTAAAATAATGCCGCTGGTCGTTCTGGACGCCGAAGGTTATGGCGGTTCAGCGGCGGTGGCGGAAGCAATCAATTACGCGGTCAATAATGGCGCGGACATTGTTAATTTGAGTTTTGGAGGCAATGAAAAAAGCGCTGATTTGAAAGGCAGTATTACCAATGCGTACAATAAAGGAGTGCTGGTTGTGGCCGCTGCCGGTAATGCGATTAACGGAGAAAAAACCGGCAAGGACTTGACCAATGCGCCGATTTATCCGATTTGTTATGATCAGGAATTTTCAAAGAATATGATTTTGGGTGTTCTGGCCACCGACGAAAACAGCAAAGTCACCTCATTCACGAATTACGGTGAAGGTTGCATTGATCTCGCGGCTCCGGGTACGGATTTTGTCAGTACAATTTATCAAAATGAACAATTAAGCCAGTTTCAATCATATTATGAAGATGGCTGGAACGGCAGTTCTTTTGCCGCGGCCTTGGTTTCCGGCGCGGCCGCATTGCTTTTGTCCGCGGACAACTCACTGAAACCGGAAACATTAATAAAAGTTTTAACCGAGGAAAGCGGCTTGTTGT
>JBBTXH010000126.1:0-6543 GCA_038062385.1 Patescibacteria group bacterium | reverse complement strand
TTTTCAAAAATTATTTCTCGGTCACCAAATATTTTAGCCAGATCCTCGTTCAAACAAATGGGGATATTTTTAAAGGTCTCATCAGCCGCTTGTTTTTTCGGCTTGACCCAATCAGTTTTTTGAATACCCTCAATCATCTTTTCCGGTTCAATCATAAATCTGTTGCCATTAACCGCCAGACTGCAACTGATGGAAAAATGCGGTGTGTCCATACTGCCCAAAGTAACATGAAGTCCGTCAAGGCCGTCGTCATCATCATCGTCAGTGCCTGAATAAAACGCTTCAAGCCAGCCGTGCGAATGAATTGTGCCAACCAATTGAAAATTGGAAAAACGAAAATCTTTCTCGTATTCTTCAATTCCCAATTCTTCGACCGTTTGCGCCGGACAAAACAGCTCAAATCTTTTTTCGTTCTTTGAATAATATAGCAGTAAAATCGCTTCAGTGCCAAACTTTTGGTAAACCTTTTTGAAAAAATCCACCGCCCGGGCAATCACTTCTCTCGGAATCTTCGGAAAACGTTGCTGAGCCCATGGCTCCACTTCCTCAAGAAATGAAATCTGCGGTACTTTAACCAGAGCGGTTATCAGACCGGTGTCCTTGCGAATAAACGTGCCATTGCCGGCCACCACATAATACGTACCGTTTTCCGGTAATTTTGCGCCTTCTTTCAGAATATAAATTGGAAACATAGTCCACCTCCTTGGCACGCCGTAGTTTTAACGTAGGCGACCTTTCAGTTCGATTGTCAAAGAACCGGAACTTACCATATGGATTATGGTAAAGACTAAACATTATCAACTAATCGCGCATTTGTCAAACGATAAAACTCTGCTATAATTACCAATATGAAAACAGCGAAACACGCCATTGTCATTATCTTGCTCGGCGCGTTAATCTTGGCGTTTTGGTTTATTTATTCTGAAAAACTAGCTGAACAAAAATTAACTGTTGATAAAACCGCAATTGATCAATTGAACCCGGAAAGCACGGGGCGTTCGTTCTGGCAAGCGATTGAGGACAATGACTTGAATACTGCCGCCAAACTTGTTGACGCGGACAAATTGAATCAAGGCCGTTATGCCAAAAAATTGAAAACATATTTTGAGACTTTGCAAAAAATAAATTCCAAACAATTGCATTTCAACACAAACGAATCTCGCGTGACCGTTTATTCCGACGAATACAATATGGATTATGATTTGGAAAAATCAAAAGAAGGGAAGTGGTTAATCGTTTCAATACATCCGTAATTACCATTCAAGATGTTGAAAGTGTTCGAATTGTAATTATGACTGCGCGGCGGTTGGAAATGTTGAAATTGTTCGAATTGTAATCAGGGCTGTCTTAATTACATCTCGAACAATTTCAACAATTTTAACACCCTCAACCTCTCCTTTTATGAAAAACAAAATTCTACTATTAACTATAATTCTCCCGCTCCTCCTCTCCGGCTGTATTTTTAATCGAGACGGAAAAATTTATTCTGTAAAAAATTTTTTAAGCATCAGAGAAAAATTCGTCAACCAATCGGTCAAGTTGAAAGGCTTTATTCTGTACAAAAACTAATGTAGCGGCGAACCGTGTCCGAAATATTTTATGTTCAATGACGAGATGAACGGTCCGGTGGAGAATCGTTTGCTGATAAATTTTCCGGCTGAAACAAAAGAAGATTATAACGCGCTGCCCATCGCCAAAGAGGTGATAATCAGCGCGCAATATTACAAGAAGGATCAAATCCCCAATGTTCTCGCCAATGACAACGGGTATTATGTTTTTAACTATTTTTTAGAAAAGTAATTATGTTGGAATTGTTTAAGATGTTCAAATTGTATTTATGAAAGAAAAAATAAAGTTTGAAGCAGAAAAAAAATCATTATATGAACGAGCAACCAATTAATTCAACTGAAGACAAAAAATCTCAACACTTGGAAAAATTGACCGTACCGGCCGATTATCTTGGGTTTCTGAAAGAACGGGGACTGGATGCGCAAGCCAGCGTTTATCAGAAAGTTTTGGAAATCGCCTCCGCTATTCAGGCAGAGGGAGGACGCGCTCTGCTCGTTGGCGGCGCTGTTCGCGACATGCTTATTGGAAAAATCCCAAAAGATTTTGATTTGGAAATTTATAAACTTCCAGCTGAAAAAATAGAAAAAATCGCCAGAAAACTGGGCAAAGTGTCTGAAGTTGGCAAAGCTTTTGGAATTTTAAAAATTTCAGTGGGCGAGGGGATTGACATTGATTTATCACTCCCCCGCCTGGATTCAAAAATCGGCGCCGGTCACCGCGGATTTGAAGTTAAAACCAATCCGAACATGAGTTTCGAAGACGCGGCCAGACGTCGCGATTTCACCATCAATTCAATGTCTTCCGATCCCCTAACCGGTGAATTGATTGACCCTTTCAACGGTTTGACTGATTTGCGCGAACGCCGATTGAAAGTTACCGACCCGGAGAGATTCAAAGACGATCCCCTGCGCGTTCTGCGCGGTTTGCAATTTATCAGCCGTTTCGGCTTGGAGGTTGAACCCGCAACCGTTAAAATTCTTCAAGAAATGGCTCCCCTATTGAAAGAATTGCCAAAAGAAAGAATTTTGGATGAATGGAAAAAACTTTTGTTAAAATCAGACAAGCCGTCGCTCGGTCTCTGCGCCGGCATGACGCTCGGCATTCTGCATCATATTCATCCTGAACTGCCTCCGCTCCGAGAAACGCCGCAGGAACCGGAATGGCATCCGGAAGGAGATGTTTGGATTCACACTTTGATGGTGGTGGATGAAGCGGCGAAAATCGTACGACGCGAAAATTTAAATGAAGAACAAGCGTTCACGATCATGACCGGCGCTCTCTGCCACGATCTCGGCAAACCTCTGACCACTTCAATCAAAGAAGGAAGAATTATTTCTCACGCGCATGAACAAGCCGGCGAAGAACCAACTAAAAATTTTCTGGAGCAAATTAATGCTGATAATTTAACGCGAGAAAAAGTTGTTAAATTGGTCACCAATCATTTGGTGCCGACTTTGTTATTCATTAATGACACAGTCCGAAATGAACCGGTCAGCGACGGAGCTATTCGTCGCCTGGCTAAACGTCTGCATCCGGCGACCATTCAAGAATTGGTTCTGGTCGCCGAAGCTGATCATCTTGGTCGCGGTTTTGGCGCAGTGCCGGAAACCGCCGAAGAACTGCTTTTGCCTGAAGCGAATTTCCCGGCCGGACCATGGCTCGTCACGCGCGCCAGAAAATTGGCTGTGGAAGACAGCAAACCGGCTGATTTAACGCAAGGCAGAGATTGGGTCGCGTTTGGTTATAATCCCGGAAAAAATATTGGAAAATTAATCCAACTGACCAATGATCTGCGCGATGAAAAAGGCTATACCAGAGAAATGGTTTTTGAGGCGATTGATAAAATCTTAAGTGTCGAAGAAGCAATGAAAGAGTTGGAACGATTGTTGAAAGGTTAATATAAACAAAACAGAGTTCAATATTTTCAGATATGAAAAACAGCCAAAACCAGAAAAATCATTCACAACAAAGAATGGTATTTTTCAGTGGTGGATGTGGTACAAACTCTTACTGATCAGCCGGACGACTATACCGCCAGAAAATAGCAGATCTTCTTGCTTTTAGTTTTGTACCGTGATATGCTAATTTTATACTTAACATGAACAATATGACCGATAAACATAATCTCATTCGTCAAAAAACAAAAGAGGCGATAATAAAAATACCATTGTCGGCGTTTCGTTATCTTTCTCAATATCCACGTGAGAAAAAAATTGTTGTTGAAATTTCCACCGACGATATCGTGCGAGTCAATACCGCCAAAACGCTCGACGAAATTATCAATGAAGCGCGGCTTGATTACGCAGTGGGAGATTATTCTACTTACAAAACCGCCAAGCGCTTAATCGCAAGGTTGCGATCGTAATATGAACGTCAATTTATCGCCACGCTTCAAGCGGTCGTACAAGAAGCTTCCCTCATATATCCAAGACAACTTCGACAAGCGCATAGCAATCTTCATGCAGAACCCAACTCATCCTTCACTCAAAATGCATAAACTCAAAGGACGTCTCCAAGAGTGTTACGCGTTTCGGCTACAGGATGGCTATCGGGTTCTTTTTGATTTCTCAACTCCTCATACCGTTGACCTTCTTGATATTGGACCGCACGATATCTACAAAAAACGATAACAGAACAAAAAGCAAAAAGACGTTGTCAACTTCGCATAGTCGACGAGTATTATGCGCCACATTATAATTTTTTATGGATCAAGATATAAAAGACCTCCTAGATCAAATAAAATCCTATTACGCAATACAATCATTCAGTTTATATTGAATATATAAATAACAAAAAGCAGGGCTTTAGCCCTCTTTTTGTTTGTCTGTTAATCATCATTTTAGCACAGCCGAAACACGCTCATTTCATTTCGCAACCCTCGTCCCTTCCACCGCCATTCCAATCCCCTCCTCCAGTTCAGCCGCTTTTTCAGCCGTTAATACTTCTTGCAACCTCGCTCTCGTCTCCGGATGCTTGGCCACCAGCAAATTGCAACAATCAGCGTACGGCTCTATGGAAATATCGTAAGTGCCTATTTTTTTTGCGAGTTCAATTATTTCCGTTTTGTTGAACGAGATGAGCGGAGAAAATTTCAATAAGTTTGACGCTTGATAAATAACCGCCAAATTTTCCAGCGTTTGCGACGCCACTTGCGCCAAACTGTCGCCGGTCACGATCGCTTGCGCGCCTTCTTTTCTAGCGAGTTGTTCGGCTATTTGAAACATTAAACGACGATAAATGATCATACGCAGATCAGCCCGCACTTTTGCCACCACTTGTTTTTGCAAATCTTCAAACGGCACAATAATTAACTTAGCGTTGCCTTGAATCTTTTCCAACGCTTCAACTAAACGCTGAATTTTATTTTCAACTCCGCTTTTATTAATCGTTTGATTTTGAAAATGAATAAAAATAACTTCCGCTCCCCTTTTCATCATTTGAAACGCGGCCACCGGACTGTCAATGCCGCCGGATAAAAGACAAACCACTCGGCCGACCGAACCGATCGGCAAACCGCCAATTCCTGAATATTTTTTTCCGAGAACCCAGACTTTGTTTTTTGAAATTTCGATTTTAATTATTAATTCCGGTTTGTGCACGTCAACTGAAATTTCTTTATTCTTTTCTAAAATATAACCGCCAACTTCGCAATTTGTTTCCATTGAAGTCAACGGGAAATCTTTGCAGGCGCGCGTGGTGAAAATTTTGAATGTTCTCGGATTGTAAATTTCAATTATTTTTTGCGTGGCTTCTTTGATAAGCTCAATCTCGCCCTGAACCGCAACGGCCGGCGAAAAATTTGAAATCCCGGGAACAAATTTTATTTGCTCAACAAATTTTACCAATTCATCCAAACCGAACAATTCATTGCTCTTAAACAAAATTTTCCCTGCTCCTCTTTCAATTGTAAAATCATTGTCCAATCGCGACAAAACATTGTCGGCCAATTGCTTAACAAAAAAATCTTTATTCCCTCCTTTCAGAGAAATTTCATCGTAGTGAATGACAATATGCGAAAAAATTCTGTGCATAACAAAGTTTACTTATTATATTCTATTTTCATTTTTTAAGCAATCTTTATCTAAATTTAGAAAAACTATTGACAAAATATTACTTTCATTGTACACTGATATATCAAATTAAGTGGCATAATGATTATAATTTTGATATAATACAGAGGTCTTATTATTATCATTTAATCAATTCTTATGTCTTTCGAAAACCCGGCCAAAAATCCTTTGGAACAACCAGTGAACGATGAATTAACCAAAGTCGAAGAAACCGCAGCTGAAGAACGCGAAGCAACGCCTGAAATTCAACAAGTGTCAAAATTCGCTCAACCGTTCAGAGATAAAGCAGCAACGTACGCAGAACGCGCGAATGTTTTGTTTAATGAAAATCAAAAACAAGCCAAAGCTCTTGGCCGCAAAGGCTGGGACAAAACCAACTCTCTCTATCAAGAATGGTCTGCCACCACGAAATTGGTTCAAACCGCTGAAAAATTGGCTGACTATTATCAGTCTAATATTGCCACCGAAAATGAAATTGACAAAATAATGCGAGCCGGCAAAGACAAATCAAAAACTGTGACCGATAGCATGAAAACCGGTTATAGCGGTATTGAGAAAAAAGAAGAACTGATCAAAGGCGCAAAAGCGCTTCATGATAAAATGGCTGAACTGGAAGAAAAAATTAAATCTCTCAAAGAAGGTTCAGCCGCTGATCTGGAAACCGCCGCAGATCTTAGCGTTCGTTGGAAAGGTGTCAAGACTCCGGGTATAGAACAAATAGAAGAGCTTACAAGAAAAACAGTTGAAGCGTCGCCGACTGACGCAGTGGCTGAAGCTGTTGAACGAAACGCGCGTAGAAAAGCAGAGACTGAACAAAGAATGAATGATAAAGCGGAGCAAGCCGCCAAACAGGCCCAAATTGAAGCGGAAGAAAAAGCTAAACAACAGAAACGATTGGATGCAG
>JBBTXH010000125.1:0-10535 GCA_038062385.1 Patescibacteria group bacterium | reverse complement strand
TCAATTTCCTTCACTTCCAATCCATAATTCTGTTGCAAAAAATTAATCTCCTTAAAAAACTGCTCGTTCAACATACTAGCTGGCTTTAATTTGGTTTATAGGCGTCAACGTACAAGGTCCATTCACGCCTGTGCTCTGAATCGCTCTCTTGATTAAATGATCTGCGGGAAATATTCTCAAAACCAATCTCTTTTAATGTTTTCTCCATTGTTTCAAAATCATAAATATACTGATGATTAAACCGCCTAAACAATTGATTTACCATTTGCATCCTTGTCGGTTGAGCTGGTAAATCAGTTGGATCGATTAACCTGAACTCTTCTATGGGCAATTTATTGACATAGCTCTCCAATAAAACTTGTCCGTCAGGAACACCGGTGCTGATTTTTCCGCCCGGCACCAAAACGCGGAACGATTCTTCAAATAATTGAATCGCATACTTTTCTGGCAAATGTTCCCACAAATGTTCGCTATATATATCTGAAACGCTTTTATCAGCAAATGGCAATGTTTCACGCAAATCCAAAGCCAAGCATCCTTTATTACTATTATCAACATTGACATAGCCTTGTTTCAAAACATTACCAGAACCAAGGTGAAGCTTAATAATCATTTTCCTATACTTTAACGCTTCAATCTTAGCCCATTGATGCCTTATGGCGGACTTTATTTGAAATGACAATGGTGACAAGGTCAGTCGAATTCCATTTGGAAAAAGATGTCTAATTGTTCTAAAAATAGACATAAGTTATTGCTTTCTAAATCTTATTATCGCGCCTATCAAGGTGAGTGCGTTCATTCCAACAATCACGCTGACAACTATGCTTGGCGAGAAGACAACTCCAAGTTGTCGCATAATTGACAAACAAAGTGCGACCAGGGTGATTGAAAAAAACAAACTCAAAACAATTCTTTCCACTCCGTCAATACTTCTCCCTGTCATAGCTGTTTCTTTTCCCAAATCATGTATTTTTTCGACACGAGGGAATAAAATCATAATCAAAAACAAACCAGGCAGGAACAGCGTTAAAAGCGTACCGATTATTACTGAAACGCCTGTTAAAAAAGATCCCGGAATAATGAACGCCAACACTATAAAAATTATCAATGAAAAAATTATTGCAAATAATTTTTTATTTTGTTTAATAAGTGAATTTAATTTCAAAAACATATGTACTATTTATTTACAAGCGGCTTTTCATACTTCCAAATATGAGCGCTTATTTTTTCAAAAACCGAATTTGATTCAAAGAGTTTATAATAAGGATTTCCGCGACCTTCGCTACTTCCCACAAAAATGTATAGCGGTTCATTGTAGTCTTCCAGTAATTCTAGGCGCTTCAAATCTGCGCTGTCGCCATTGGCATGCCAAAACTCCATCCACTTATACAAGCTCCATTGATCAAACTCCCATCCCGGACCGAATGCTTTTCTCTCTGAATAGCCAATTGCCCATGGAGTATATCGCGTGTTTGTTGTCATAACCTGTGCATTTGACTCCGCAATTGTGGCCAGGGCTTTCAGCTCCTGAAGCTCTTCAGAATAAATTTGCGGGGGCTGCGTCCAGGCGGTTATCATAATCCGATGAGCAAAAACAATAATAAAAATCAACAACAATAATTTGCCCAATCTGTCCTTCGTGAAATGCATTATTAAATAGTAAATCGCAGGCACAGAAAACATTATAATCATCAAATCCAACATAATAATGAAGCGATGCTGCCTAATAAAAGGAAAGTAGCTTAACAAAAACAGAATGACCAACATAATGTATGATATAGCCAGAAACTTATTCGGATATTGCCGGTTGGCGAGTTTGCTCCGCCAAACAAACGGACAAATCAGACCGAACAGGAAAAACGGTAAAATAAAAAACGTAAGATTACGAAACTGCACAAAATCGATAAATAATCCTTTTACAGCCGGGATTCCCCAAGGGATTGTATAATTTGAAGCCAGCCCGTAATGTCTAAAAAAGTAGCGCAACTGATCAGAAACCAAACCCCACCTGAGGAGAACAACAACAATAAACGCGCACAATAACAGTAATGAATAATAAAAAATTGTTTTTTCAACAGACTTTGTTTCAAAACGTCTTCTTGCGAAAAAACCAATAACTAAAAGAATCAAAACTAAAAAGATTGCAACTAGCAATGGATATAAAATAGAGATGTCTTTCTTGAACAAAATATCCAATTTCACTATCTGTTGGAAAAGAAAAACAGAAACAATTTGCCAGTTCCAATAAATTATATTACCAAAAAGACTAAGTCCAAGAACTGAAGAAAGCAGAGCGATTCGATATGATGCTTTTTCCCATAAAAATGTCTTGCATAAGAAAAAAACAGCGAAAACTACAATCGCAACCGCAAAACCAATAAATGGCAGTGAATGGATCAACATCCCTGCTGCCGCGGTTAAAATCGCCAATATCGGCCAACGAAAAAGTAAAGCAAAAGTAATCAAAAAGAGGCTAGCGGAAAACATCTGTCCGGCAAACATCCACCAAAACGCTAAAAATTGCGTTTGTGAAGAGACAAATAAAAACACAGCTGTAACCGCAAAACCAAAACGCGATGGACTGGTGATTGACCTGAACAACACATAGAACGCACCAGCAATTAAAATCTGAGTCAAAACAACAATAAAATGAAGCGCCAGCGTAGGCGTCATGCCAAAGACTATCAATGAATCGATAATCAAATAAAAAGCTTTTTTCGTGACCTCCAGAGATTCGGTTGTCGACATGTTCTTTACATACAAACCAGTATCATAACCAAGCGGTGTGGCTCCATAATGAACAAATGGTAATAACCTTGTGATTAGTAATAACGCAAATGAGAATATCAACAAACAAATAAAAAACTTTTTGATCGTCTCCTCTCGGCTAGACACTTGCACGTCTTTCTCGTGCGTTTGCAAAACATAATACATGCAGGCGAAAATAAAAAAACCATAACCATAAAAAACTATCTGGTTTTTCGACGAAAGGCTTTCCGGAGTAATAACAATAATCAACAGACAATAAACAATTGCCACTAACAACCAAACTACTTTCTTTGTAAAAATTTTAATTATTGGATCTGGATCAATACGCATACTTTGTTTTTGTTTTTTATGTACGCAACTACTTTTCCGAAAAAACAACGCGTACAAAATTACAAGGTTTGATAAACAAAATCATTATTATGTTTTATGGTTTTACGGAACAATCCTTTGATATCAACCATGACCAGTTTTCCATTGCTCGTTTTTTTAACTTGATCTAGGCTGAGCGCCTTGAATTCATCGTGAATCAAACAAATAATAATTCCATCTATTTTTTTTGGTATCAGCTCAAGTTTCAAAATCGGTTCAGCTCCGAAACTTCTAATTTCTTCGTCATTTAGAAATGGGTCAAACCCGTAAACATTTATCCCAACGCTCTTTAATCGGGATATTATATTTTTAGCCTTTGAATTGCGGATATCTTTAACGTTTTCCTTAAAAGTCAACCCCGCCACCAAGACATTCGCGCCGGCCAATGTTTTGTTCGCTTCATTCAAGCCTTTTGTCATCATATCAGCGACATGGATGGCCATATACTCATTGATTCGTCTGGCGGTTAAAATTAGTTCGGGGTTATGTCCGATTTTTGTGCTTAAGTGCGTTAGATAATATGGATCAACGCCGATACAATGTCCGCCAACCAAGCCCGGAACATATTTGTGAAAATTCCATTTTGTCCCGGCTGCCTCGAGCACATCCCAAGTATTGATATTCAAACTATGAAAAATCAATGATAATTCATTGGCTAAAGCAATATTCAAATCTCGTTGAACATTTTCAATTAGCTTTGCCGCCTCGGCAACTTTGATGCTTGGCGCTGGGTGGATTCCGGCAATGCAAATTTTTTTGTAAACATCAGCCACGATGTCCAAAGTCGCTTTATCCTGACCGGAAACAATTTTGATCACTTTTTCCACGGTGAACTGTTTATCTCCGGGATTGATTCTTTCCGGTGAATAACCGAGTTTAAAATCCACCCCGCATTTCTGATGCGAATATTGTTCAAGTATCGGGCCGCAGACATCTTCAGTGACTCCGGGGTAAACCGTTGATTCATAGACAACAATTGATCCGGTCGACAAATTTTCACCAACAATCTTCGAGGCCTCTTGCAATGGTTTTAAATCCGGCTGAAAATTATTATCTATCGGCGTCGGCACTGCCACGATAATAAAATTTACTTTTTTCAATTCATTCGGATCATCCGTATAAGCAACATTTGCCTTGCTTAATTCCTCTGTGCTTATTTCGCCAGAACGATCAATACCATTTTTTAGTTCATTTATTCTTGTTCCATTAATATCAAAACCAATTATTGGTAATTGCTTGCCAAATTCAACTGCCAATGGCAATCCCACATAGCCAAGTCCAACAATAGCAATTTTCAGCTCATCTAATTTCATAATTTACCAATTCTCCACTTTTTTCTTGACCGCGCTTTTTAATTTCAAATACAAATTCGCAGTCCGAGATTCAACGGCCGGTGAAATGGCGTAAAGCAGATCCTTGCCCAAAATTCTATACTGTCCGCCAACCTTATTTGCCTTGATCAGCCCATTCTTAACCCAACGCTTCAGGGTGCTATTACTGATTTTAAGAATAGTTTGTGCCTCTTCAGAGGTATAAACCTCGTGTGGAACTATTTCCATATTTGTTTTAACATGCTCTAATTTTATCACAAAGTCAAAACAGGTCAAAACAATTCAAGGCGTATCATGTGGATAACTTTACTAGAGCAAGACAAGTCAATACCTGTAATATTCGACTTATTTAACTCGTCCTGCTAGTCTCGCTCGTCTTGCTTTCACCTTAAAAACCACAGATCGTCTGGATCAGCAACCTTTTCACTTTTTCCGCGTTCTCTTTCATTATTGCAAAAACCATATCCAATGTTACTGACGCCTCTCCTTCTTTCCAACAATCATAATCAGTAGCCATAGCGATTGATTGATATGGAATTCCAAGTTCGTTCGCCAAAATTACTTCTGGTACAGTTGACATATTTATAACATCAACACCCCATGATCGAAATAAATAACTTTCTGCCTTTGTTGAAAATCGTGGTCCTTCAATCGTAATGACCGTTCCTTGTTTACGGAACTTCAAACCAAGCTTTGTCGCAGCTTCAACCAGTTTTCCGCGCAAATCTGCGTTGAACGGTTCAGCCATAGGAGTATGAACTACCCTGTCCTCATAGAACGTCAAACTGCGGTGTTTCGTGAAGTCAACAAATTGATCAAGAAAAACAAAATCACCAGGGACAATTTCTTCTTTAAGCGAACCGCAGGCAGTCGTTGCTAAAATATGCGTGACGCCCAACTCTTTCAGTGCCCAAATATTCGCTCGATACGGCACCTTGCTCGGCATGATTGAATGATCCTTGTTGTGGCGAGCGATTATAACAACATCAACTGAGCCGATTTTTCCAGATGTAATTCGCGACGATGGTTTGCCAAAAGGAGTATCCAGTTCAAATTCGTGAAAATCAGTTAATATCTTTGGATCGTCCAAGCCGCTTCCGCCGATAATACCAAGTTTTTTCATACTATTATTCTTTATCGTAACTTACTAAATAGCGTAAATTGTATTCCTTAAACCTTGAGCTACCTCCCAAAAACGGCAAATCAACGATTAAACTAATTCCCACAATTTGTCCGTTCAGCTTCTCCACCAGTTCAACCGCAGCTCCCAGCGTTCCACCAGTGGCTAACAAGTCATCAACAATTAGAATACGTTCCCCTGGCCTAATCGTATCTTCATGCATCGCCACAGTATCTGGTCCGTATTCTTTTTTATAAGTCGCCTCAATTGTTTTGTAAGGCAACTTACCTTTCTTTCTAACTAAACAAACTCCGGCGCCAATATTATAGTCAATCGGCGTTCCCAGCAGAAAACCTCGCGCGTCAAGAACAACCACCTTGTCAATCTTTTCTCCGGCAAACGGCCGCACCATTTCATCAATTACATATTTAAACGTTTCAGCGTCTTCAAGCAAAGTCGTTATATCCTTAAAGTTAACTCCTTTGATCGGCCAGTCAGGGACTTCGCGAATTTTTGATTTTAGATTCATATTGGACAAAGCGAATTTAGTGAATTAAGCGAATTGAGCGAATTTAACTCTTTACGTTTTATATTTATTTGTAAGAATTGCCAACGTTGTATACATTTTTACCCTTTAATACTCTTATTTGATTTATGGTGATTGCATTGCATTTCACGGGGTCTGGCCGTAAACCACTCCTTCGTCGGGTTCACGGTAAAGGCGAACTCTTTTGGTTTACCCTGAACCGACGCGTAGCGTCTGGTTCAGGGCGTCAAAAAGTAACCCTGCGGAGCATCGCGATAAACTAATTTGTCGGGAAGCTCATTGAATCCATAGATTAAAACGTAAACAACGCTACCAATTCTTACAACTAAATCTCTTAATTCACCTAATTCTCTCAATCAGCTTTTACATCTTAATTATTACCACACCTATCAAGCTTTTTAAAAAAGTTGTCCACAATTGTTTCTTTTGATTTTCAGAGTTATGATAATTATTGAACGGCTCGACATAACAACGCCTATGAAAGGAGGCCAAATGTCTTTGAAGGGAAAAGTATGTCCGAATGGAGATTGCTCCGGCTCGCTTGAAGCGAAAAAAGGCATACTTGTCTGCAATAAATGCGACCAGATCGTTCATTCAGAGAATCATTGGCTCACACTTTGCCGGTTGAGCACACTCGATCAAACGAAATTGCAAAGTTCACTTGAAGCCGCAGGTTATTAAAACAAAAGAGAAGCGCCTCGACGCTTCTCTTTTAAATTAACTCTAGACATCCCAACTTTTCGTTTGATAGGTCGCGCAAACCAATGCGGCAACCGGTTGGCCATCGCACTTGATGCCCATCAACTTTTTGTTAATTTCTCCGTACTCTTCCGGCCGATAGGTTTTCATGCTGGTGAGCGAACCGTCAACTAAATCAGAAACTTCTTTTTCTGACCCGCCATGATGCTCAACAAAAAGACCCTTATTTGAACCATCAAGACATTTAACCCAGCCAATGCCAGCCCAGGCTTCTTTGCCGACTTCTTTTTCAGTCTGACTGCTGAGAACGCAGTACAGTTTGTACCCAAATTCTTTTTCATTCCAATTTATTTTCTCAACAATAACGTTTGAGTTTTCAGGAAGAATCGAACTGAGTTTAATTAAATTATAATTGGCGATACCCGCCTCATACAGGGCTTTGTCAAAAGCGCCGAGTTCTGTTGGCGCATTTGCCGACCCGTATGTGATTCGAATGTCCATATCACGTGATTGTGATCTTGTGAATCAATTAATAATTAACGTGCGTTATAATTTTTTTTTTAATTAACGAGTTGAAGCATACCATACAATAAAAAGAAAAGCAAGAAGAGCGAAATAAGCAAGACAAGTGAAACAAGCGAGACTAGCAAGACGAGTTAATTGAATAATAATATTATAACAGATTTATCCGTGTCAACAATACCATTATTGACAATATCCACAGTTTGTATTAAGGTGAATTATCCGGGATAGTAGTGATAGGTCGCGACCTGTCACTACTATCCACGGTTAAGGATCATTGACAACAAACGCTACGGCGCACCAAAGGAGGCCAACATGCCAGGTAGCCCGGAACCAGATTACAAATTTGAAGTTTATGAAAAAATGCCAGGTTGTAAAATTGTGTTTAGGCCAGAAGGCAGCATCATGCTCGGTTGTCCGTCGGAAGTTTTGAAACTTTTGACAAAGCTGGGCAGTTCTCTCGGCGTCCCGAAAATCATCATTCTGCCCGCTTATTTTTTCCAGCATGGAGTGAACCAAGCAGCGCTTGAATTCATTCTATATCATTTTCTTTTTATTCAAGGAGGTTTTTTCAAAGGTGAAAAATTCACTCTAATCGGTACGGCCGATCAGATTAGCCGGATGCGCGCAATTCTTGAACTCAGCTTAAACGGTCCAACGCGCGAACAAATGGAATCATGGAAAACTCCGGAGAAAACAATTCAACAAGTTCTGAAACTTTCGTATCATTTTGGTTTGAAAAAGCCCGGCACGAATCAATTGGCAACGATTGATAGCTTAGTTGATTTCGTAGAATTAAATAACAACGGACAACTTTGTCTTGGAAACACAATTATAACTTCAAAAGACACAAATGTTTTTTCTTTCAAGCAATTTGGTTTTGATCACGAAACAATTGTTGACATCAATATCGCCGAGTCGCAAAGACCGCCGATTCCAATCCCCGCGCCTGAATCTTTGCCGCCTCGCGCAGTGCTCGGCGCGACTGCACTTAGCAAATGCTCCACCGGATTTGACCAGACAGGTTATACTTCCGGTTTGATTTTTTGGATCAATGGCATGGGCGTATCAGTTGACGGCGTCGCCTGGATGAAGGAACATTTGCGAATTCTCGGAGTCAATCCGGATGAAATCAAAGCGCACATCGTCACTCACATTCACGATGATCACAGCAGTATATTTGATCTGATTGTCAATGGAAAAATTTTCAAGCTGATTGCTGATAAATTACAATATCATTGTCTTGTTTTGAAAGCCAGTCTTGTTCTTAATCTTCCTGTAGACAAAGTTAAGCGCATGATCAAATTGCTTCGAGTGGTGCCGGGGACGCCATTTCATTGGCATGGCGCGACATTTGACTTCTGGCCGGTGGCGCATCCGATCCCGACGCTCGGATTCAAAGTTACGGTCGCCGGGAAATCAATGGTTTACAGTGGAGACACAGTTTGGGGCAGTAAGCTGACCGCGCTTCGCGACGCAGGCGTGATTGATTCTGCTTTTCACGACAAAGTGCAAGGAGCAGCCCTGACCAGTTCTGAGTTAACATTTCACGATGCCGGTGGCGGCATGATCCATCCTGATCTCGCGGAACTTGCGGCTTTGCCGGAACAAGCGCGCAGACACATTGTGCCTACCCATCTCGCCTCTATTCCAACTGAACTCGCGGATAAATTCAATGCGATAATTCCCGGCCAGAGCTGGGTTCTCAGCGAACAACAATATTGGAGCACAACTGATTTTCTGCAAATCAGCCACGCGCCAATTCTTTCCAGTATCAGCGACGAATGGATGAACGTGGTGATTTCGCAGGGAAAGATCAAAGCGTATCCGGCAAATTACACCTTGCTCAAGGAAGGCGAATCAGGAAAAAACTTTTATTTGATTATCGGCGGGTCGCTGGAAGTAATGATCGGCGGCGAGGAAATCGCCCAACTTTCAACCGGTGATTTCTTCGGTGAAATTTCAATCATGTATGGCATTCCTTGCACTGCCACGATTCGCACGAAAAGCCCGGTAAAAGTACTGGAATTGCCGAGAGATTTGTTCACGGAAATGGTCAATTCAACAGAGCTCGCCAAAACTCTTGAAAAAATTCATCAGATCAGACCGATTCTACTCCGCTTTACGATCATTGAAAAATTGCCGCCGCACGTGGTCAATGAACTGGTGGCCGCGGCTCACGTTGTTGAATTCAATGCCGGGGAAACGATTATCAATCAGGGAGAACCGGCCGACCGATTCTACGGTATCATCAGCGGCAAAGCGAATGTTTTCTGGCACGAACCGGATAAACCGAAAAAACACGTTGCCATGCTCTACAAAGAGCAATGCTTCGGAGAGGTCGGATTGCTCGGCGACGGTGTCAGAACCGCTGATGTGGAAGCAGAGACTCCCATGAAGGTCTTCTACCTTTCACGTACGGAATTCGATCGAATCGTTGGAACAACACCAATGCTCTTTTACAGTTTGGGCATTCTGGCGAACGTCAGAAGTAATAATTAAACATAAAATCACGCTGTTCTTGAACAACGTGATTTTTTATTTATGGTTTAACGATCATGGTGCAGAGATAACCGTCATGCACTTTGTTTGACGGCGGAGAGATTCGCAATTCAGAACGTCTTTGCATGATTTTGGAAACTAACCATTCAACTTGATTATTATCATCTCCGGGTTTATGAATTAACGGGCAATAATCATCAGGAGCGTCAAGACTTCCGTTATGAAGAAACGCACGTGCCGCACAACCGCCGCGGCAAGTACTGAAATACTGGCAATCGCCACATCTTTTCGGTTCACGTTCACGCAATTTTCTGAATTCAGGTGAATTGCGCAGTTCCGAGAGATTGCGTCTAACAATGCTACCGCCCGACCATTGTTTGCCTTTCAAATAAACGCATGGCGTTACTGTCAAATCCGGTTGAATGCGGCAAGAATTTTGTCCGCAGGAACAGCCGCTGACCGGGTTTTTCTCCAGATGACCGAGAATACTCGCGACCAGCGGATCGGAAAACGATTCAAACTCAACGTCAAGATCAATCAGTAAATCAATTATCTGCCAAAAACGAAGCCGCGTTAGCTGAAGCTTTTCTTTCCCTCTTCCGGTTTTTCTGAACCAGTTAGCACGCCAGCTGGCGCCGTATTTCCGTGACATGTCCAAGAGTTCTTTGATGTCATC
>JBBTXH010000124.1:0-1884 GCA_038062385.1 Patescibacteria group bacterium | reverse complement strand
GGGCTGAGAGTTTGATAATCTTTGAAGATGGCGACGAAGTGAAGATTTCTACGGAGGAGGAAGGAGCACGATTCCTGCTTATATCCGGCAGGCCGCTGAGAGAACCTGTTGCCTGGCGCGGCCCGATTGTGATGAATACGCAGGAAGAGTTGAAGATTGCGTTTGAAGAATATGAGCGGGGAACTTTTCTCAAACATCGTTAAAGCAATACCAAAGAGAATAATGGTGTTCAAATGGGGACACATGTGTCACCATTTCCCACCATGCGGGTATAATCAGTTTTGTGGCATATCTTTAGCCTTATTTAACAATGGAAATAAAACTGTAATTTGCCCCTCCGCTACCTTTTGCTTGTCTGTTGTACTCCTGTGTATTGCCTTTAATACTTCTTCCCCTGTTTTTATATCGATTAATTTATACTCAACCTGTATGGCAGCTAAAGCAGCATACTTGCCTTCACCTACACTCGGTGCCACCATTTCCTTTATATTTCCCATTAAAACTGCATCTGCCGATAACTTCTTAATCGCCTCAATATCTTTTGTATCTATCTTTTCAGAAATTCTAACCACCTTATCAAATGCAGAGCCTTCTACGCTTTCAGCAATATTGTCCGCCAGGTCTTTTCTTATGGTCTTATAATATTTATTTTGCAAGCCAGGTATGCTATTTATATCGGTGACGTGAGAGGTAAAATCAGTAACAATGACCTTTTTATAAGCCTTCATATTGATTTTAGGGCTTATATAATAAAGGTCTGGAAGATTATGGTAAGCTTTTTTATCTGCATCTGTTGCAGCAGCCAACCCGTCATAGTTACTGAAAAAACCAGTGTCTTCAATGGTTGCGGATTTGCCCACTCTCACAAGCAACGCGTCACATCCTGAAACAAAACTCCCCAATACGATTATTAACAAAAACAATAAATCTCTCTTTGAAATTTTCATTTGTTTTCCTCCTTTAAAAAATGAGGAACAAGACATCCCCATTTCTCATCCAATTTCCTTGCGTCAGGTTGATATTTTCGTTGGTCTATTCTCTAATTTTAATTTTTTCATAATATGATCAAAGTATTGAATAGCATGGTAATACTTCTGTTCTGTTCCTTCTGGCATATTATATTTGCTAAGTAACTTCAGTAATGTCTCGCGTTTGCTTTCATTAGGCTGGCACGGTGTAATCCCGTCAACCCAAAACACTTTTGGCCAGTTGACTGTTTTTAAGTTTTTAGCTTCCCCATTTGACATTGGCACGTCATAGTTTAGAATTAGATGTTTTAGCTTTAAAGATTCTTGATGTTTTTCCATGAGATAATCGATATAAACAGAAGTTAGTGGTGTTGATATAATTCCAATCCAATCAGCCTTGTTATACCAAGTTGCTGCATCCGTTACTGCTTCACCAAGTATTGTATTTGTGTCTTCGTTTTGGTAAAAGCTTCCAACAGCAAAAGCCCCCCTGAAAAGAATATTATTGACAAATGAGTCTACTAGGAATTTTCTGAGAACTTCGAGAAATGCTATAATTTCATCGGGAGAGGGTTTAAGAAAATCAGATTTAAGAACGATAAGCACGGTATCATTGAATGTAAATGTAGTAACTTTATTGACATCCAACCTGACTGCTACTCTTTTTGACTTCTCCTTAAGTAATTTTATAACGATAGGTTGTGATTGTATGAATCTTTTTATCTCTTTATCGCTGTAGTTTGCAGCGCCAAGTGCATCGAGTATTCCAATAATGCCGTGTTGTTTATCAGGAAATTTCAGGGACACTTCCCGCATTTTTTATTCCTTTCTGTCCGCCTTCTTGTAGTTTTCTATAAAATATGCAATCTCTGAAATAAAATACTCACTATCAGTCAGGTCGCTTTTCAGTATGTCA
>JBBTXH010000123.1:0-2408 GCA_038062385.1 Patescibacteria group bacterium | reverse complement strand
AAAAAGCCGGCCGGAAGCCAGCAGTTTGGTTTCTTCCTTGCGCACGCAGGCTATAATCAATTCGTCTGATTTGCTAATGAGTAGACTTGATTTTAATGCTACTTCGAATTACGCGGAAAAAACCAAGTTGGCTGAAGACGCGAAGATGTTTTTAGCTGAATGCGGGCAAAAAAAGGGCGTGCGCGATGTTTTGGAATATACATATTCTCGCCATCCGGAAATGCATGATCGCATAATAAGAGGATCTTTTGGTGAGACAAAGGGCGGACTTCCGCCCGCTTCTCCTGACGCTGTGTTATTGATATTGAAGGAATTGATTGATGATGATGATTTTTATGGTGCGTCAGAGATTATTCTCGGTCGAGAAGTCAGTGAAATGAGTTTAGCTGGCCGGAAGGAAATTGGTGAGATGGTAAAAATGTTAATCAGGGATACTGAATATAGCGACATGGGCGTGTTCAAATATTATGGAGCCGGTTGGATTAATCATAAGGAGCTTCAGAACTATTTTGATGAAAAAATCGAACAAAATGTTTTGGATATAGTTGATTTCAACGAAGAAGATGCCAATCTTCAACATTTTTTGACTGACCAACAAAAAGAGCGGATCATTGAACTATTGGTTGAAAATTCACCGGCTGTATTGGCGAAAAATTTTTATCGGTTGCGGGTGACCAATGGAAAGACCGAGCATGAAGCTGTGCGCAAATATATGGCTGATGGCAAACAGCCGTTTTGTCTTTTCCAAACACCGGCTGAAGCCATCGGTTTTCTCTCGAAAAAGTCTTATGGCAGATGCTGGAACGAGGATGGTTCGAAAAAAATAGTGGCGGAAATGATTGCCATGAATAAATTTATCCAAGGATTGCATAATCCTGAAATTGAGAAAATGTTGTCAGAAAAAGAATATACAACGCGAAATCTATCAGAGAGAAATTTGTTTTTGATGGATGCGTTTATGAAAAGATATCGGCAGGTTTTTGAAGAGTTGGTAGCGCTCGATGATCGTGGTTTTTATTGGATTGATGTTTTTTTCGCGGTCAAGGATGAAGGCGATTTTCCGAAGTTGGCGAAAATAATAGCGGAAGCAGTGAAGATGGACAAGGATTATGCCAAGGGAGTTGCGGCAATGGAAAAAGACAGAGGCAGAGATAGAGATGCGTCTAGACCTACTATGAAACTTATGTATTGGGATAATGATAAACTAGGTCGAACTCATTCTCCGAAATATAAATGGCGGCAGAGCTTTCGTGAAAATCATCCGGAGCCGCCAAGCTCGTACCATCGTGGCTATTTAATTGGGATGGCGCTTCGCCTTGATACCACTTATCATGGAATAATCGAGAAAATGGAGAAATTGGAAAAAAACCTCAATCAAGACATTGAAAGCAATGATCCTTTTGCTCCAATCCAGTTTATACATTCGGAAGAGGCATTTTTTAGATTGAGGTTTCTTGAAGAAAATAAAACATCGATAAACAGATTGATTGTATTCGCTAAGCAAAAATCCATTAGCGATATTTTTAGCGTGCTTGAAACGATTTGTCAGCTCAATAAAAGTGAACAAAGTGTTTTTTTAAACAAGACTGATTGGGAAGAAATAATAAAAGGATTTGACGCAACAGAGATTTTGAATATTTATTTGAAATATTGCGCTCAAGGGTTGATTCGTCCGTCGGAAAGCGAAAGCGTGAAAGTTTTTAGAGAATACTTGGGCATATTTGGCGCGCTTGACTCGGTTTGTCTCTTTAAAAAGTTTATGTTTCTGCGCGCTGGTCATGAACCGGATGGTGAATTGAAAGAAATCGGCGTTGAAACTACTGGTAATCAAGGTCTGCGGCAGTTTATTGAAAAATATTATGATTTGCGCGATCGTTTTATTTTGCAAGGGGAGTTTAAGCAGGCTGATTGGAATTTAGAAAACAGGCTTGTCTTGGAATTACTTAGCGTTTATAGTGACTTTGATCTTGGTAAGTGGAAAGGCAGTGACGAAAGATTTAAGGAATTAATTGAAAAATTTACTTTGGCAAAAAAAGAGGGCAGGACGGCGCCGCTTGATAGCGCATTTGTTGTTCAAAAAATTAGCGTGGCAGAATTGGTTGATTTTGATGCGGAAAACATTACTTTGAGCGCGGAGGCGACTGATCGTTTCAAGACGCTCGTTGACAGCAGTTCGCGAAGTTACTTGGCTCGCAGATCAGAGGAGGAGCAACTGCAGGTTTTTTCCCGTAGCTGTCTCAATAATATTGAGGAGGAATTACGACGATTACAAAGACCTCGACGTGAAGGGCAAGGTCGTGCTTGTTCTGCGCACCGAACCCGAAACGGCCGACGGCCGCAGAGTCGGCATCGACAAACCCGACCCGCACCACGCCGCGATCGCCACGTTCTACAGCGACTTCTATTAC
>JBBTXH010000122.1:0-9062 GCA_038062385.1 Patescibacteria group bacterium | reverse complement strand
ACTGGTGCAGGGCGTCAAAAAGTAACCCTTCGGAGAATCGCGATAAACTAATTTGCCGAGATAATCATTGATTCTATAGAACAAACTATAAACAATACTACCAATTCTTACAGATTATTTCTTCAAAACCTTAAACGATTCCAATACCATGTCCGTTGTATTGTTGGTCAATTTACAAAGTGGCCCCGGACCGGCTACAGTCAGATCAGGACAAGTCTGATTATCAGGCCAAAACGCAAAAGCGAATTGATCGCTCGCGCCAAGATAAATCCCGAATGAATTCGGCAAAGAACGTTCTTCACCTTTTTTCCACGCATCTAAGTTTGACAACACTTCAATGTTTTTCAACCACCAACTTTTATCATAAACATAAATAACAAACAAATCCGGATTGGGCGCGTTCTTGATCGTGAAATAAAACGAATCCAGGGCTTCTCCGCTATTATCTTTTTGACCGGAAACCGCCCATAAGTTTTCGTAACCTTCGTCAAAAGAAAATTCAAAACCATATTTTTTATTCTGATAAATCAAACTCGCATCTGTCTTTATCTGGATAGAATCAAAAATTGATTTCAACTCTTTTTTTGTCACGCTGTCGTTCTGGTCATAATAAAGCCAAACATCAAAATTACCCACTTTCAAATACTCTTTCGGTCTTATTTCTTGAACTTGTTTCAAATAAGCCGCGGCTTCTTCCGGTGTTAGTTCTTCCTCAAATCCAAAGGCCGCCCGATCGCCCGGATATTCAGTTGCATTAAAAATTTCAAGTTTGGTTTTGTCATTTTTGGTCAAGGTTAAAATATAAGTTTTCCCCTTACCATCCTCTGAGACATTGTATTCTTTGGGATATTTAAACGAATATTTGAGAGAAGAATATGTTATCAAATCGATTTCATCTTCCGTTAAAGGATCGTTATCTCTTTGTTGCGCAAATTGCCAAAAATAATATCCGCCGGCGATTAACGCGACTGCGATTATTACTGCTAAAATAATTCTACTCTTTCCGCTTTTGATACACATAAAAAATAAAATTAAATACCAAACGATCTTTTTCTTAGCTTAGTCATAGCATAACAGCTATCAGCACTCCTTGCAAATCCCAAAAATTATCGCAATTCTCTATAATTAAACAAAAATTGAATTTTTTCTCAACTTGTTCTATGATGCAAATATGAAATTCAATCTCCATTCATCATACAAACCAGCCGGCGATCAACCGCAAGCGATTGAAAAATTGACTGCTGGTTTGGCTGCTGGAAATAAAAAGCAAACCTTGTTGGGCGTAACCGGTTCAGGCAAAACTTTTACCATTGCCAATGTCATTAATAAGGTTCAACTGCCGACTTTGGTGATCGCGCACAACAAAACCCTGGCCGCGCAATTGTGCAATGAGTTCCGTGAATTTTTCCCGAAAAACGCAGTGGAATATTTTGTCAGTTATTACGATTACTACCAACCGGAAGCGTACTTGCCCAGTTCAGATACTTACATTGAAAAAGAAGCGCAGATCAATGAGGAAATAGATCGTTTGCGCCACGCTTGCACGCAATCGCTTCTGAGCCGTAAAGATGTGATCATCGTCGCTTCAGTTTCGGCAATTTATGGCCTCGGCTCGCCAAAAGAATATGAACGAATTCTTTTACATCTGAAACAAGGTCAAATGCTGGACCGCCGCGCCATGCTTGAACAATTGATTGAAATGCGGTTCGAACGCACCAATGCCGACCTGAAACGCGGGCAATTCCGTTTGCACGGACAGGTCTTTGAACTCATGCCCGTGAATGAAGAAAAAATTTATCGTTTTGAAATCGCCAATCGCATTGAGCTTATTGAACTTGTTGATCCGATTACACGCAAGGTTTTGAAGGATTTAAAAGACGCCTGGTTCTTTCCGGCCAAACATTATGTCATCGGCGAAGAAAAGAAACTTGAAGCAATCGCCGATATCAGACACGAACTGAAAGAACAGTTGAAACAATTTGCCAAACAAAATAAATTGCTTGAAAGCGAACGTTTATCGCGCCGCGTGAAATATGATTTGGAGATGATTGAGCAGATCGGTTATTGCAATGGCATTGAAAATTATTCGCGGCACTTTGACGGACGATTAGCCGGCGAACCGCCATTTACTTTGCTCGATTATTTTAAACATTGTAATGATAAATTTTTAACGATCATTGACGAGTCGCACGTGACCGTGCCGCAAATCCGCGCCATGTACAATGGCGATCAAGCCAGAAAAAATGTTCTCGTTGAACACGGATTCCGTTTACCGAGCGCGAAGGACAATCGACCGCTGACTTTTGATGAATTTGACAAACGAGCAATCTCAGTCATCTACACTTCAGCCACGCCCAGCGAGTTTGAATTGGCTAATAGCGATCAAGTCGTGGAACAAATCGTGAGACCGACCGGTTTGGTTGATCCAGAAGTTATAATTAAACCGATCACCGGCCAGAAAACACAAATTGAAGATTTGATTGAACTGATTAAAAAACAAATTAAAATAAACGAACGAACGTTGGTAACCACACTCACCAAAAAAATGGCCGAGGATTTAACCGATTATCTAAAGAAGAAAAACATTAAAGTATCTTACTTGCATAGCGATATCCATACTCTGGAACGCATACAAGTCATCACTGATTTAAGAAAAGGATTGACTGACGTTATTATCGGCGTTAATCTTTTGCGCGAAGGACTTGATATTCCCGAGGTCTCGCTGGTGGCGATTCTTGATGCTGACAAAGAAGGTTTTTTGCGCAGTGAAACCAGTTTGATTCAAACTATCGGACGCGCCGCCAGAAATTCCAATGGCCGCGTCATTCTTTACGCTGATCAAATAACCGGCTCTATTACCCGCGCGAGAAAAGAAACTGATCGCCGCCGCAACGTTCAACTTGCTTATAACAAAGAACACAACATCACTCCGAAGACAATTCAAAAAGCAATAACGAATATTTTGGAAGATTTCGGGTTGACCATCAAGACGAACACAAGAACTAAAAAACGCATGAACGAAAGAACAACCACAGAGCTGGACATGCTTGGTGATGCGAGACCATTAAACGAAATCATCAAGGATAAAGAAAAACAAATGAGAGAAGCTGCCAATAAATTAGAATTTGAGTTGGCGGCGATTTTACGCGATGAAGTTAAAGAGTTAAAAGCATCGAAACATTGAAGCACTAAAACACTTAAGCAACTGAATTCCCTTCTGCTTTCCAGCCAGTGCTTAAGTGCTTAGATGTTTATATGCTTAAATGCCGTCCCTATGGAAAACAAAATCACTATCAAAGGCGCGCGGGAACATAATTTGAAAAACATTGATCTCGAAATTCCGCGCAATAAAATGATCGTCTTTACCGGCGTCTCTGGGTCAGGAAAATCCAGCTTGGCTTTTGATACGATTTTTAGCGAGGGTCAGCGTCGTTATATTGAAAGTTTGTCCGCTTACGCGCGTCAATTTCTCGGCGGTATGAGCAAACCTGATGTAGATGAAATAACCGGATTATCACCGGCTATTTCCATTGATCAGAAAGCCCACTCTTCAAACCCGCGCTCCACCGTGGCCACCATCACGGAAATTTATGATTATCTGCGCGTTTTATATGCCAAAATCGGACGACCGCATTGTCCGCTATGCAATTCTTTGCTGGAAAAAACAGGTACTGATGAAATCACTGAACGCGTGATTACCAGAATGCAAAGCATGCCATCATTGCCTTTGAAACAAACAGCCACCATCCAAATCCTTTCGCCAATTGTCCGCGGCCGTAAGGGAGAATATTATCAAATGCTTTACGACATCTATAATAAAGGTTTTTTGGAAACGCGCGTGGATGGAGATTTTTACAGTTTAAAAGAACAAATTCTTCTTGATAAAAACAAAAAACACACCATTGAAATCGTAATTGATAAATTCAACTTAATAAACATGACTGCGCTGGCCGACAGCCCCACTGTAATGCAAAGACTAAACGAGGCGATTGAACACGCCCTGGATTTATCAAACGGACTTTGCCAAATTATCTACCCTGACAAAGAAGAACAAATATTCAGCGCCAGTTTTTCCTGCGTAAACGACGGCCACAGTTTCCCGGAAATAGAACCCAGACTTTTTAGTTTCAATAGTCCCTACGGCTACTGCGAACATTGCACCGGACTTGGCACCAAAGAACTTTTCAGCGAAGAGCTGTGCCCTGTTTGCGAAGGAAAACGATTGAATAAAAACGCTTTGAACGTAAGAATAACTGATAAAAACATTTGGCAGGTTACTGATTTTACGGTTGATGAAGCAAGGCAATGGTTTGAAAAACTTGAAAATAAACTTAACCTGAAAGAAAAAGAAATATCCAAGGTTATTATCAATGAAATCCGCAATCGTTTGCAGTTTATGTTTGATGTTGGTCTGAATTATTTAACGCTAAACCGCCGTAGCGGAACGCTTTCCGGCGGCGAAGCGCAACGAATCCGCTTGGCATCACAGGTTGGAACAAAACTGGTTGGCGCGCTTTATGTTCTGGATGAACCAACCATCGGGCTTCATCAGCGAGACAATGAACAACTGGTAAAAACCCTGCGGAAACTGTGCGACATGGGTAATTCTATCATTGTGGTTGAGCATGATGAGAACACAATTTTAACCAGTGATTGGATCACTGACATCGGACCCGGGGCAGGAAAACATGGTGGAGAAATAATTTTCAACGGACCGCTAAACAATATTTTGAACACAAAAATTGTTCAGGCAAAAACCGTTGACGACTGCCAACTTCAGGGACAGGCCAAGACCTCTTTGACCGGACAATATCTGCGAGGAGAACAAAAAATCGAACTACAGGAGCGGCGCCGTAAAGTTGACAATCATACGCCGAAAATTTCGATTCACGGCGCAGCTGAACATAATCTAAAAAACATCAACGTTGAAATTCCTCTGCGTCGTTTAGTTTGTCTCACCGGCGTTTCCGGTTCAGGCAAATCAACTTTAATGCACGACACTCTCTACCGCGCTATTCAAAACAAAAAATTGCGCATGAATAAGTGGATGGGTAAACACAAAAATATTACTGGTTCGGAATATATAGATAAAATTATTAAAATTGATCAATCTCCGATCGGCCGCACGCCACGATCAAATCCCGCGACTTACACCAAAGCCTTTGATCACATCAGAGAACTTTTCGCTTCCACCGAAGAAGCACGCATCCGCGGATTTAAAATCGGACGTTTCAGTTTCAATCGTCCCGGAGGTCGCTGTGAACATTGCGAGGGCCGCGGCACGCTCGAAATTGAAATGCACTTTCTGCCCAGCGTGGAAGTTGTTTGCGATGTTTGTAAAGGCAAACGTTTTACCAAGGAAACACTGCAAGTTTATTATAAAGGAAAAAACATCGCTGATGTTCTAAAAATGACCATTGAAGACGCTGAAAAAATATTCCGTGATATTCCGCTTGTTTACGATAAGCTAAAAATTCTTAATGAAGTAGGTCTTGATTATTTAACGTTAGGACAATCTGCGACAACATTATCCGGCGGTGAAGCGCAGAGAATCAAATTGAGCCGCGAATTGGCGAAACGCGATACCACCAATACTTTGTATTTACTTGATGAGCCAACCGTGGGGCTTCATTACGATGATGTAAAAAAACTTATTGAAGTACTGCAACGTTTGGTCAGTCGTGGCAATTCTGTTTTAATCATTGAACACAACCTTGATATTATCAAATGCGCTGATTGGATTATTGATCTTGGCCCGGAAGGTGGCGATGCCGGTGGCGAAGTGGTCAAAGTCGGCACACCGGAAGAAATCGCCAGACACGCCAAGAGCTGGACAGGTCAATATTTGAAATCAACTTTAAAATAAAAATCCCGCTGTTTGTGAACAGCGGAATCAGCAATATTATTTGAAGACTTTTTCCAAAATTCCATCCTCTTCACTGAACGTCTTGAAAAGCTTTTCAATTTCTTGGAACTCGATCTTCCAAAGCTCAAGAATCGCAACATTTGTATGCAAACGAATCGCATTCAAAAAACTGGACAAATAATAACCATCAAGCTTATAGCCGTAGTCAGTTGGTCGGAACTTGGTGTTTAAGCGCATTTCAATAAGTCGCCGAGCTTCATCATTTATTTTTCCCACTAACCGAATTTCAGTATGCGAAGCCGTATCCACAACGACTTCAGTGAACAATAACTTTCCTAGCAGACCAAAAAAAACTTCATTTTCACAGACCTCTGTTCGAATTACCGTAAAATCATTATGAACGAGCCATTTTTTAAATCGATCACTGCACGCTAGCATGGTCCCTCCTCGGCCACCAAAGCCACGCACCTTGCGGGGCGAAGGCGGTCTTTCGTTTCTGTTCAAAGCAACACAGCCAAACAATATCAAACCACATTAAAATGTCAATAATCAAAATCTGTTACCACCGCCTCATCAACTTCGCGGCGATCATTAGGAAAAACATGACGACCGATAACGCGAACCTTTTTATCGGAAACCAAAATCGAAAAATCGTTAACATCGTTAATCCGCACACTATCAGCCGTGACATACGGATATTTCTCGACCCGAACATTGCTTTCTTTTGATAAAAAATCCCAACGCTTTTCATAATCAAGATTTAAACCAGATTGCGTACGATATTCAGGTCTGATTACTAAGATTTCTTGATCAGGAAAAAATTTCTTCGCGGCGATCAGCAATTCCTTTACACCAAAAATTTCAGTGGTTACATGCGCGTAGAAAACACCCTCCGCCGTACGCGCGATTACGGCCGTACAACTGGAAAATGCATCTGAACCGATCACATCATTTGGCTTCCACAATTCTTTAGGTATGAATAAAAAATCCGAAGGAGGAATGTTATATAAAGTCATTGAACCATAACTAACGCTTTCAAATTGATCATAGCAGTCATCATTCTCTCCACCCTGACGAAAAATTCCATTGGCTCCTCCAACTAAAACTTTTTTTGGCAAATCCTCTGCAGGCAATGCCAATGATCTGCTCATACGAGGCAAGGGCATATTGTATTCATCCTCATAAAGAGTATAATCGCGATCGCGTGGCAGAAAGAAAGCATCAGCATAACTTTTTGTTTGATAATCCAATTTCTTTTCCCCGGCTTCACGTAACTTTTTCTCAATATCAAAATAAGATTGCAAAAAAACATTTGCATCCCAATCTGTGCCTTGACGACCCAGAACTTCCATGGTACGGAGGATTTGTTGATCGTTATTATGGGGAGACTCTACTGTCATATAAAATATATTATACTTTGTTTGAATAATAATTGAAAGGCAATGTGTTGAGCGAAAAAACCATAAAAGCGCCGGATAAACCGGGTATCTACCTTTTTTTCAATGCCAAAAAGGAATTGATTTATGTTGGCAAAGCGACTTCCTTGAAGAAACGAGTCACCAGCTATTTCCAACCACCAAAAACTTCACGACCGATTGAAACGTTTTTCAGCGAAGTAATCAAAATTAAATGGCAGACAACCAATTCTGTCCTTGAGGCCATTATACTCGAAGCAAACTCAATAAAAAAATTTCAACCAAAATACAATGTTCTGGGCAAAGATGATAAAAGTTGGAACTATTTGGTGATTACAAAAAGCAAATTCCCAACGCTGGAAGCTGTGCGCGGTCATGAATTGATAAAACTTGACCCAAAAAAATTCAAAGCTGTTTTCGGCCCTTTTCCAAATTTAAATACTGCTGCTGTCTTGAAGATTCTAAGACGGTTATTTCATTATTCTACTTGCAAACCAAATCAAGGCAGACCGTGTTTTTATTACCAAATGAATCAATGTTCCGGTGTTTGTACCGGTGAAATATCAGCGCGTGCTTACAACCATGACGTCATTCGTCCGTTAATTTTATTTTTGCGTGGAAAACGCACCCGTTTGTTGAAAACATTAACCAGCGAAATGCGGCGCTATTCAAAATTGCATTTTTTTGAAGAGGCTGGCCGTCTGCGCGATCAAATAAATTCACTGCAACGTATTCAAGATATTACTTTGCTCAACAAAAACTTTTTCTTTGATTCTCCGGTTTCGAACATTCAACCTCAAATTTCAAAAATTGAAGGTTATGATATTTCAAATCTAGGTTCAACTAACATGGTGGCCGGCTTGGTTGTTTTTCAGGACAACTCACCGCAAAAAAGCAACTATCGAAAATTTAAAATAAAAACTGTCGCTGGTCAGAGCGACGTTGACTGTTTAAAGGAAGTTCTGGAGCGCCGACTCAAACATCATGAGTGGCCATTGCCTGATCTGTTTTTAATTGACGGCGGATTACCGCAAGTTAACGCTGTAAAAAAAGTTCTGGCAGAAAATAAAATCAATCGTCCGATCATTGGCATTGCCAAAGGAAAACTGCGCAAGAAAAATGATTTTTATTTAACGGACGAGACATTGACGTCCTGGCTCAAACAAAATAAAAATCTTCTAATTCAAGTTCGCGACGAAGCGCATCGGTTTGCCATCGCTTATCAACGCCAAACACGAAAAATTTCACGGTGACCGCACTTAAACAAACCTGTAGGGACAGAACAATGTTCTGTCCCTACAGGTTTGTATTGTTTTAATTATCTAACCGAATCGCCTCTTCAATTTCAAAATCCCCCACTCGCGTCCTTTCAAGCGCAGTCAAATATCCACCGACATTAAGCTTGGCTCCAATATCTCTTGCGAGCGATCGAATATAAACGCCCGGGCCGCAAACAACTCTTATTTTAAGGAGCGGCCAGGAATAGTCAAAGAGTTCAATTTGTTTGATAACAACTTGACGTTCGGCCAATTTAACTTCCAATCCTTTACGCGCCAACTTATACGCTGACGTTCCCTTGATCTTTAACGCGCTGTAAGCCGGTGGCATTTGCTTTATTTCTCCAATAAATAATTGCAGTATTTCTTCAACTGAATTTTTATCCGGAATATTAATTGGCTGCGGCCAAACCGTCTTCTCGCCTTCTTCATCATCAGTTACGCTTGTTTCGCCGAACTTAATCTCAGCCACATATTCTTTTTCTTTCTTCACTTCAAACGCCA
>JBBTXH010000121.1:0-7455 GCA_038062385.1 Patescibacteria group bacterium | reverse complement strand
TGTACATCAAGTCAGGCCCGCAAACAAAAACCATCGCCTTATCCATTAATTGAGCGTCATGGATTAGTTTGGTAACAAAACCTGTTTCTTCAGAGAACCCCTCCAGTTTTTCTTTTTCTAAAATTATTCTAAAGTCATGTACATCTTGAATTTTTTTATATTCGCGCTCAAAAACCAATGACGCTTTGTTCGCGCAACCGAAAAATAATTGCATCTTGATATCTTTCCTCGCTCGATTTTCTTCGCAAACTGACATGAGCGGAATGAATCCGCAACCGCCGCCAATTAAAATTAAATTCCGATTAACCTCGGGAAACCCATTGCCAAATGGCCCGCGCGCGAAAACTTTTGCTCCGGCCTTCAAGCCATTCAATTTGCTCGTCAACTCGCCTGCTGATCTTATGGTCAATGAAAAGTTTTTGCCGCTCTTTTTCGGATTTGAAGAAATAGAAATCGGACATTCGCCGAATCCCGGGAGTCCGATCATCATGAATTGTCCAGCCAAAAATCTGAATTCTTTCTGATTATCGAATTTTAAAAACAAAGTATTGGTAATCGAGTTTTCTTTGATTACTTTTATTATTTTTACTGGTTTTAATTCGTAAACATTATGCATAAAACGGATGAACGGATGAACGGATGAACAACGTTGACCGCTGAACGCAAGAACGAATGAACAACGTTGACTGCTTAGCCAGAACCAGGACTCTTGCGAACCTTAGCGCTGAATGCTCTTAATTGCCTGTAAATATTTTCCGCCTTGTTCGAACAAAACACCCTTTCGCACTCAGTAATATATTTATCATCAACGGCGGCGTCTAGTATTGCCACGACTTCATTTACGGAAGTAACGGCCATATTCAAAAATCGGCTAAAATCCAAATCAGAATATCGCTCTGAACCCTCAGCAATGTTCAACAAAATCGAATCCATTGCTCTCAATGCTTGTGATAACAAACAATACTTTTCCTCTGGCGGAAACTTGCTTTTGAAAAACACTTTCAAATCAGCTCTAAATGCCCTTACCTCTTGGTAAACCGGAAAATCCCTAAAGCGAAAAATGTTATTCATATCAAGTTTGTTCTTTCGTTCTTCCGTTCTTTCGTTCTTCCGTCAACTCCAACAAATTCTTCGCGATGTTTATTCCCACCGGACAAACCTTAAAACAACGCATACAGCTGACGCAACCATAATACGACAATTCATCAGGAATGCGCACAAACTTGTGCTGATACCAAAAATATAATCTCTTTTTTAATAAATTCAATTCTTTGTTGTCACCTGCTGTTTTGGAAAATTCGGAATAAAAACAAGACGCCCATTGCCGCGATTTCCTTGTTCCATCGAGTTCTGCTTCATCAACCTCATCGAAACAAAAACAAGTCGGACAAACCATTGAGCACTTGCCGCACGCCAAACAAATATCCGCCAGCTCATTCCAAAGCGGATGATCTTCGTTTAATTCAATCGCTTGCCGATTCTTCAGTAAACGGGGATCAATGCCCTGCTCCGGCACCAGACCGCTGAACTCAATATTTTCATAATCCTTAATATTATTTTTTTCCAAAAGTTTCTGTCCCCTTTCTGAACCGGAAAAAATCGTAAAATCGCCATTTTCATGTCTTTCCAAAAAAACATCAAACATTAAATGTTCCAAAACATTCTCCTCGTACGTTTGATGAAAAACTTTATATTTGCGCAGATCAGAGGACACTCCGCCGGTTAAACCGACAACAAATGTATTCTGTTTTCTTTTTTGATAATAAACATCTTTCTCAAAAACATGGTCAAACAAAGTATAGGCCTGAAGATCAAGTACGTTCATGCCGAAAGCAATAGTTTTGTTTTTTTCAATTAACGTTTCTTTGTAAACTCCGTCTAACTCACTGAACAATTCTTCTTTCGGTGGCAAAAAAATTGACTTAAATGAATTTTGTGGCATCTCTCCCGACCAATCAACCTGCTCGGGTTTTTCTATCTTGCCAACGCGAACAGCGCCTTTTTCTCCTTGAGGCGCGAAGACAACATACTCATCCAACAATTTTGCGAGTAACTCAAATATTTCAGTTTTTTTCATACAGGAGCATCATAACAATTTTTCATGAATAATAAAAGAGACCGACTGTGTATGAGTCGACCTCCCAAAGGCCTACTTTTTTTTCTTAGCCTTTTTCTTTTTTGTTCCACAGCATCCCATAGTGTTGAGATTATTTATTAGACAATATCATTATAGCATAAAATTAAATGTAAAAACTAACATCGTTGTATATAGTTTACTCGATAGGCTCAATGACTAGCCCGACAAATTAATTTCATCGCGATGCTCCGCAGGGTTACTTTTTGACGCCCTGCACCAGTCGCTACGCCTGCCTGCGCGGCAGGGCTCCGGTGCAGGGCAAGCCAAATGAGTTCACCTTTACCGTGAACCCGACGAAGGAGTGGTTTACGGCCAGACCCCGTGAAATGCAATGTAATCCCCATAAATCAAATGGGGGGTTAAAAGGGTAAAAATGCATACAACACTCTTATTTCTAACAAGCTACATTGTAACATAAAATTAAAGTTTAAACCCGCCAACTCTTTTTTTAAGTCGCTTTGATTTCAAAAGAAACGCCGGCTTGATGGTTAACTCTCCATAAGTGTCATTTATTTTATCGAGATACGGTATAATCTTGATTCGTCTTCTATCCGCTGACCAAAGCGGCAATTGGTTATATCCGTCAACTAAGTTGCTCGCGTGAACTCCGACGAGCCGCACTGCTTTCGGAAATCTGAACGATTCAATCTGATTTTTCGCCACAGCAAAAATTTTTAAACTATCATCAGTATAGCCCATTAACGTCTTACGCCAACCATAATGCGTGAAATCAGCGTAGCGAAAATATATCGCAATTGTTTTTCCGGCCAATTTTTCTTGCCGTAATTCCCGACCAACTTTTTCGCATAAATGCATCAACACCGCCAAAATATCTTCCTTATCAAATGTATTTCGCGCTAAAGTATAGGATCGACCAACTGACTTAGCCGCCGGCTCAAATAAAAATGAGACCACTTCAGAATTATCAAGGCCGTGCGACATCTCTTGCAACTTAACGCCATAATGATGGCCGAATTCTTGAATTAAACCGGCGAGCGGATATTCCTGCAAATGTTTCATCTTCATCACGCCCAATGCCTCGAGTCGTTTTTCAATCCTCCGGCCAATGCCACAGAGATCTGTTAACTTTAAAGTTAACAACAATTCCGCTCGATTTGTTTCATCAATAAAAAATAAGCCGTCAGGCTTTTTCAAATCAGAGGCGAGTTTAGCCAAGAGTTTATTTTCCGCAATTCCAATCGAACAAGTGATACATTCACCCAAACGCTTATTAATTTCAATTTTTATTTTTGAAGCGAGGGCCACGGCTTGCGCTTTTGTTTGCACGCAGTCGCTCAAATCCAAAAAAACTTCATCAATGCTGTACACCTCCACTTTTTCAGTGAACTCCTTGAACAGTTCAAATATTTCATGCGATAAATAAGAGTATTTGGCGCCGTCCCCCTCTACAAAAATCAGTTGCGGACACAACCGTCTCGCTTCATGCTGGAGCATGGCGGTTTTAATACCAAATTTTTTCGCTTCACGCGAAGCAGCCACGATCACTGATCGCGAACCCTCTTTGCCGGAAACAACGATCGGCTTGCCACGCAAAGTCGGATTGGCCTGCTGTTCCACAGAGGCGAAATAAGAATTCATGTCAATGTGGAATATCCAGCGCATAATGATTACCTGTAAGAATTGGTAGCGTTGCTTAAAGTTTGTTTTATAGGTTCAATGATTATCTCGACAAATTAGTTCATCGCGATGCTCCGCAGGGTTACTTTTTGACGCCAAAAAGTAACCAAAAAGCGCCGGGGCTCCGAATTCGCGTGGGTACAATCAATGTTCGTGGGAAATGAATGGGCGAACTACACCCCGGACCCCGTGAAATGCAACGTGATCACGACAAATTAAAAAAAATTTGAATCAAACTGGTAGAACAAACGCTCCAATTTTTAACAAATTACTCGTTACTCAAAATACGCTTCTGCCAAGACCCAATGATTGCGTTCTGTGTTAAAACCAAGTTTAAAATATTCAGCTCCGGAACTAACTGAAAAATAATACCATTTATCGCGACCAATCCTCTCCGAGTGAACCAAGTTAACTTTACTGATTGAATACTTTTTGTTTTGCCAGCGAAAAGACAACGGCAAGACTTTTTCTTGCGTGAAAGCCACTAAAACATCGATTGTTTGATTAATCTGCTCTAACATTTTTGTTAAAAAATTATAATTATTCCGCTAAGCGTTTCAAAAAACGTAGAATGGATTGCTTTAACTCCTCGTTATTCATAGGCGTTAAAAATTACAACATGATTTTAATTATAAGTTCCGATGAAATCGGAAGATAGGTTGGTTTTTTCATGTGATTACGCGTCACGTATGGACAATCGGGACGGTAGGGACAGAACAGTGTTCTGTCCCTACGTGATCGTCCACGTGACAGCGTGGTTATTTATTAAACATTAATGACAAGATCCTCCCAAAAACCTTTAACTTTCCTGTAAACTGATTTGATTTTTCGTTTTGACATATTGTTTTTTGGCGCAGGAAATTTAATATCCATGCTTTAAATATTAAATTCCCGGCGCGTTATTTATTAAAATAAATTATTTTTCCAACCGGCATGCGATCATGACCGGTGTATGCTACAAACTCTTGGCTGGCCTTGGTCGTAAGCAGATAAACGCGAATAACATTGTGATAACGAACTTTAACTCCCTTAATTCCTTCCGGCGTTTTGAACCAGTGTTTCTTTTCATAACCCATCAGGCTGGGAATGCGTACTGCTTGCGGCACCAAATAATCCCAACGGCCATCCTGAACTGATTCAATCTTGGCCCAACCGGTTTTCGGCATTTTCAAAAAGCCGTCTTGATTGCCCCAATGATATAAATGAACTAATCCATTTTCTTCCACCGGTAAAAAAGGTTTATTCTGCCAGAAAAAAGTTTCAATCAAACCACCTTTCCGCTGTTTTTTGAATTCTTCCGGCGTGAAAAACTGATCCAATTCATACGGTTCAATTTGATCTATGGAAAATGATATCCCCGCGCACATATCAAGCGAATTTTCTAATTATCGCTCTCACCACTCCTCTGATCGCCACGTCTTTGCAAAATATCGGCTGCATCTCGGAATTGGCCGGCTGAAGCCGAATGCGATCAGTCTCGCGGTAAAACTTTTTCAAAGTCGCGTAAGCATTATTCAAAAGCGCTACCACTACATCGCCATTTTTCGGAAAATGATTTCTCTCCACCACCACATAATCGCCGTCAAGAATTCCATCTTCAATCATGGAACGTCCTTTTACTTTCAGAACATAAGCATTCTCGTCAGCCACTAAGTTTGCCGGCACAGCCATGGTCTCGTGTTCTTCAACCGCCTCAATCGGTTCGCCGGCAGTAATCAGTCCGGCCAAAGGCAACTCAATTGACTTGCACAGCGTCATTACTTTACTGGTGAGAGCAATACCGCGCGCTTCTTCCTGCCCGATTTTCAGATAACCTTTTGACTTCAGCGATTGCAAGTGCTGATGAACGGTAGCGGGCGAAGATAGACCGACTCCTTCCGCGATTTCGCGACAACTGGGTGCGTAATCAGAATCTTTGACGAAATTTTTTACAAAATTTAGAACCTCACTCTGCCGCTTTGATAATTTTGACATACGGTTATTGTTTATATAATCTTTGTTCGCTTATTGTTCGTACCTACTCCCATTATACCGAACAAAATACGAACGGCAAATAGGGGCTGTGGATAACTTAACACGGTTGACGAAAATACAATAAAAAACGGGTTTAAACACCGTCCATACGATATGTTATTACAAAAAACGGACGGAATAAAATCCCGTCCGCGCGAATGACTAATTTAAATTTATTCTTGCGCCACCGCCTTATCCAAAATATCTTTTTCCGCTCCCAAGAACCTATTCCACTCTTCTTCGCTTTTTCCTTTTTCCAAAAAATCGCGCTTCAACTGAAAGCATTTGCAAAAATTCTCAAACACCGATGGAAATCTTTCCAATAAATCAATAATCTTCGGAAATTGCGGCTGATCGGCAATGGTATTAAAAAACTGACGCATCAATTCCTGCGAACGGTTGTCCAGCTCTGAATTAGCCAACAAGGTTTCAATTTTATTAACTTCAACGTCGCTCATAATGATGCTTCGTAATCTTTCTTTAGAAACTCATTAAGCTCTTCAATAAGCTTTTTCAAAAGACTTCGTTCTCCGGCCGGAACATCTTTAAGCGCTGCCCCCAGCTCTGTGGCGGCTTTGTCCATTCCGGTTTCTTCTTTGCGTGGAAAAATTTTTTCAAAACCAAACATATTTTTATGGGATAATTTAGGATGAATAAGAAAGGTAGGGCTGTAGGCTTGTAGGATAACAAGGTAGCAGAGTTAATACCTGAACTGTATCAATTATTTTTCACAATGTCAACCGCTCACAATTTGGCCAAGTCCGAGCGTTGTCTTTATCCGGGTAATATCCTTGTCATGTTTTTCAACCTTGTCGTCAACTATTCGTAAATTGTACGTTAATGAAGTCGTTTCGTGATCTCTTTTTGTTGATATTTTCAAAAGATTATCAATAGCGCTCATAATTTGCTGATGATCAGCTCTGGTAGCCAACTGCTCCATTTTGTGTTCAATGCGGTCAAGTCGTCCAGAATGATCTAAGACAGTTCGTGCAATAGCATCCAATTTCTCGGCGTGCTCATCCAATTTTTCAGTGTGCCGCAAAACCGTTCCAGCAATAATTTCCAGCTGGCCATCATGATTTTCCAATTTTTTTATTATTTCTTCGTTCATATAATTTAGTATACTCTTTCTTATACAATCATGTCAACGCAGGTCGTGTATCGTGTATCGTGTATCGTGTATCGTGTAGCGTATATCGTGTAGCGTACTTGCTTGCCCGGTCTTGCTTCGTCGTTAAAGCGGACTTTTAATATTTCTAATAGCAGGGTTGGTCACGTGGGTATAAATTTGCGTGGTGCGAATGTTAGCGTGACCCAGGAGCGCTTGCACATAACGCACGTCAACGCCATTTTCTAATAAATGCGTGGCATATCTATGGCGAAGAGAATGAAACGTCGCGTCTTTCACAATGCCGACTTTTTTCATCGCTCGCTCAAAAATTATTTGCGCGGTTCTCTTGGTCAATTTCCCGCCGCGTTCACTGGCAAACAGATAATCGTCCGAATTTTTACCGGTAATGAATTGTAAAATATCGTTCTTTAATTTTTCAGGAAGAACAGTGATCCGATCTTTATTTCCTTTGCCTTGTTTAACGTGCAACTGCAAGCCGTCAAGATCAACATCTTTAATCCGCACATTCACAACCTCTGAAACGCGCAATCCCGCG
>JBBTXH010000120.1:0-1872 GCA_038062385.1 Patescibacteria group bacterium | reverse complement strand
CAGGTAAATTTCTTCTTTTTTACAGCCAATCAGATTGATAATTTCTTGCGTCACTTTTTCCACATTCGCGGCCGGCAGATCAATTTTGTTTATCGCCGGAATAATTTCCAGTCCTTGTTCAATGGCCAAATACAAATTCGCCAGTGTCTGCGCCTGCACGCCTTGCGAAGCGTCAACCAGCAAAATCGCGCCTTCCACCGCGGCGAGCGATCGAGAAACTTCGTAGCTAAAATCAACGTGGCCGGGCGTATCAATCAAGTTTAAAATATAACCCTTGTAATCCATTCGCGCCGGCGCAAGTTTTATGGTAATCCCTCTTTCACGCTCCAAGTCCATTGAATCCAAAACTTGTTCTTTCATATTTCGTTTATCAATCGTTCCGGTCAATTCCAAAAATCGATCAGCTAGCGTTGACTTGCCGTGATCAATATGAGCGATGATACAAAAATTGCGGATGTTGTTCATAATGAAATTATGTCTAAAGAGTAGCAAATCTGCTGGTAAAAATCAATGGTGATTATGCGTGACCGGGGCGATACGGCGATACGGGAACACGGTAGGGACAGAACACTGTTCTGTCCCTACCGTACCGACCGTGTCCCCGGTTGCGCAAAAAACCCGTGACAAAATAAAAATAGACGTTTTTGAAACGTCTATTTGTTTGAATAATTTACTTCTCTTGCTTGCCCTGAACCGGAGCCGTAGCGACTGGTGCAGGGTCCACGTCAACCGGAGCAGGCGCTTTTACCTTGTCATCAACCTTCATCGGCTTATCCCGCGCTTCCAATTTCTTCAGATGTTCCTCAAGCATACTCCTATGCTTTCGAGGTCTTCCGGTTGTTTCCATTACCTTCTCCTTTCTTGTTTGATATTTTCTTGGATCCCGCATCCTTCTTTTTCAATTCTTCTTCCAACTGATCAAACGAAATGTTCAGCCCTTTTTCTTTCATCGCTTTCCACGCAGCCGCCAAATCTTCGCGATCTTCTTGATCAATTTCCCGAAGCATCCGCATAATGCTTGCGTCGCTATTAACATCATCTTTAGCTTTTCTTCGACCGGTTCTTTCAGCGCTCTCCGTCTCGCCTTTTCCTCCAAGTACTTTCCATGCTGATTCAAGCTTACGCTTAGCCCGAGCTAATTCATCAGGACTGTACTTTTCGCGCTTTCCAATTTTATCAACTAATTTTTGAGCTTCAAAAAAATCAGCCAGTAATTTATCGAAATCCGCACAAAACGGGATATCCCTGAACGCAGCATTTTCCAGTTCATTTTTTCCAAGCAATACAGCCATCACGCGACCCTTTTTATCAATAATCTCATAGCTATTCATTGGCGATGTTGGGATTCTTTTAGCACTTTCACAAAAGTCAGCCAAACGTATTTTTATTCTGACAAAACCTTTTTTACTACTCATTTATCCTCCCCTTCAGTCCGTGTCTCTACGTCTTTCGCTTTTTCATAAGCCTTATGAGCTCTCCGTGTTTTGAGCGCTTTGCGCGACTCTTTCAATTTATCACGGTCTTCATCTCTGTCAAACAATTCACATGGCACCTGACGTCGTTTTCGTCTTGCCAATTTTTTTTCAAGCTTATGTTCAAGTTTGTGCGAGACTTCACTTAAATGACCGAATAAATCACGCCTGTTCTTTCCGTAAACTCGTTCTTTGACCTTTTCAGTAATCTCATGAAACTTCTTGATTTTTCGTTTGGCTTCTGCCAATTCTTTTTTCGTGAACTTCAATGGTTTCTTTGCAGTTCTTATTTTGGCGATTAACGCTTGAGCTTCATTGAAGTCATCCGCGTGCTTTTCAAAGAACTTTTCAACATCGGAAACAGTAATTCAGGAAAATGCTTCTTTTTTCAATTCCTCTT
>JBBTXH010000119.1:0-5181 GCA_038062385.1 Patescibacteria group bacterium | reverse complement strand
GTTTAAATGCGTTTGGCTGGTATCGTATTGGATTAGCCGGTTTAATCATAATTTGGATCATGGTTAAATAGAGTTTATGAAAATAGTAATTATGGCCGGCGGTGGCGGAACCAGATTGTGGCCGCTCAGCCGTCAAAATCAGCCGAAACAATTCAGCAAAATTATTGGCGAGCAAACAATGTATGAAGAAACATTGGAAAGATTCGCAGATAGTTTTAGTATTGAGAATATTTACGTTTGTTTAAATAATAATTTGCTGGAGCAAGCTAAAAAATTATCTCCCCGGATTCTAGATGCGAATTATATCATTGAGCCGGAAAGACGAGATACCGGACCGGCCATGGCTTTTGTCAGCGCGTTCTTGGTTAATGAATTTCCGGACGAACCAATCGCCTTTATTCCATCAGATCATTTCATCGGCGACAGAAAAAAGTTTTTGAATGCGATCAACTTGGCTGATAAATTGATCAGAGAAAACGGCCAAATGCTGGACATTGCCATTACGCCGACCTTTCCCAGTACGGTTCTTGGTTATACGCAGATAGGGAAAAAGTCTGCGCACAGCGAGAACGGAATAGAAGTGTTTGAATTTTTGGGTCATACGGAAAAGCCGGAATTTGAAATCGCTAAGAAATATTTGGAGAACGGCAGTTATCTGTGGCACGCCAGTTATTATATGTGGACGCCGGCCAAGATTTTGAACGCTTATAAGGAATATTGTCCGCAAGACGCAAATAATATAGAAAAAATGATCGAAGGTTTTCGTAAAAACGAAATGCAACTTTCGCACGCAGCTTTCAAGGAACTCGCAAAAACGTCTTTTGATTATGCAATTACAGAAAAAATGGATCCGAAGCAGGTTTTGATTATCAAAGGTGACTTTGGTTGGAGCGATGTTGGCGCATTTGATGTCTTGTATGATGCGCAGAAAACAAAGGTTGACGATTGTGGTAACTTAATTTCAGGAAATTATCTTGGCCGAGACAGCTCCAATTGTTTTGTCAGTGGCCGGCCGGACAAATTGATCGCGACCGTTGGTTTGAATGATTTTATCGTAGTAGATACTGACGATGTTTTGTTGATTTGTCCGAAATCAAAATCGCAGGAAGTGAAGAAATTGGTGGAGCAAGCGGAGCGTGAAGGAAAGGAAAGGTATCTGTAGTGTGAAGGTATCGGCGTTAATACTGGGGGCATGTAATACATGATCTACTGATACTTACATGATATTACTGATTATTTAAGGTTGTTCCTTTGTTCATACGTTCATTGGTCTTCAGTCTATTTGTAACATTTGTAGTGATTTGTCCGCCAGTCGCCAAAGGACGACCTGCCTCTGGCATGGAGGACGGATGCGTCCTTCGGCGTCATAATTTGTAGCCGACATATGGAACAATTTTTTTTCAACCTAGATCAATACTTTAACTTGTTTCCTCTCAAAGGATACGAGCTGGTTTTTTTAGCCGCGGCAATAGAGTCGCTGGCATTTATCGGTGCTTTGTTTCCAGGAACCGTTATTTTCGTGGCTATTGGGTTATTCTGTTATCTCGGTTACCTGAAACTTTATCTTGTTTTTCCGATTACGATTATCGGTGCTTTGCTTGGAGACCTTGTTAGTTATTATGTGGGCAAGAAGAAGGGGCTTGAACTGAAACTTGGACAAAAAAGTATTTTCAAATATTTATATTTGCCGGAGGCAGGGGATTTTTTGCTCGCGAATGGCGGTCTAAGCATTATAACCGGCCGTATTTTCGGACCAACGCGCGCCTTTGTGCCTTTTTATATGGGCGCGGCCGGCGAGAAAGAAAGAAAATTTATTATCTATGATGTTATCGGCGTGACCGTCTGGGCGTCGTTTTATTTATTTTTAGGATACGCCTTTGGTGATTCGTATCAATTCTTAAAACATTTTATCAATTCCGTGGAACTGGTGATTATTGCCCTGGTTATCTTAGTGGTCGGGCCACTTATTATCGCAAGAATTTTCCGTAAGAAAGTAATAAAACCAATAACAAAGCATGAAACAAAGATGTAATTATGAAAAAGATAATTATCACGTTAATCGCAGTTTTTGTTGTTTTGCTGGTAATATTTGTTTTTGAAGTTAATGATAAAAATGCCAACAAGTTCGGCGCTAAAATATTTAAAATTGAAAAAGGGGAAGGAATAAATAAAATCGCCGGACATCTGGTTGAACAGGGATTTATTAAAAAGAAATTTTGGTTCAAGGCGTATGTGGCTTTGTCCGGCGCGAAAACAAAGTTTATTGACGGCGAATACAATCTTTCCACGGAAATGACGATTCGAGCATTGGTGAGAGAATTAACCAATCAATTGAATTTCAATAAAGAAGTGGATTTTACGTTGATCGAAGGCTGGACTATGGCGCAGGCCGATGATTATTTGGTCGGTCAAGGATTGATCAAGGCCGGTGAGTTGATCGAGTATAGCGACAACTTTAACGATAAAAGTTATTTTTTTCTGATTGACCGGCCGAAAAAAGCAACGCTTGAAGGTTATTTGTATCCTGATACTTATCGCGTGTATGCTCAAACCAAAGTTGACGAAATTGTTAAGAAAGCGCTGAATAATTTTGATAAAAAATTAGACGATGAACTTCGTAAAGAAATCAAAAGACAAAAGAAAACGATTTTTGAAGTGGTTACGTTAGCGAGTATTATTGAAAAAGAAATGTTCGGTTATGAAAATCGGAGAGTTGTTGCGGATATTTTTTTGAAGCGGTTAAAAGTCGGTATGGCTTTGCAATCAGACGCGTCCGTTAATTATGTTACCGGCAAAGGATTGGCCAGACCAACCTCGGACGATTTAAAAATTGACAGTTTGTATAACACCTACAAATATCCCGGTTTGCCACCCGGACCGATTTCCAATCCGAGCATTGAAGCGATCAAAGCAGTGATTTATCCTCAGTCAACAAATTACTGGTATTTTTTAACAACGCCGGACAATAAAATTATTTTCAGTAAAAGTTACGATGAGCATTTGAAGAATAAGTATAAGTATTATTAGTTGAGTAAAACAAGCAAGACGAGCAAGACCCATGCACCACAAATTGTTACACATTTGGGTTCAGGGCAAGCAAGCAAGACAAGAAAAATAAAATTAACAGATAAAACAATGCTTAACAAAAAATTCTGGTCAGCGGTTTTCAAAAAACAAGGAGATTTTGACATTTCGCGAAGAAAAATAATCGGCGAATGCGCTATCGCCCAACATCTGGCCAAGCAGGCGATCTTCGCTCTTCAACGCGATGGAAAGAAGGAAGCTGAAGAAAAGTTAAAAGAATCAACTACCATGCTTGTTTCGCTTGATAAACGGTTTGGCAAGGATTTTCGTTTGCGCATGGAGGGCGCCTGGAAAGCAGCGGTGGAGGAATATACTGAAGCGAAGTTATATTCTGATTTTTATCACGGCAAATCAATCGGAGAAATCAAGGAATTCAATGTTGAGGCCGATGAATTTATCGGCGCACTATCCGACGTAAGCGGCGAAATAGTGCGTTCAATGGTTATTTTGACGACCAAGGGAAAAATTGATCAAGTGAAAAAAGCGGCTGAAGCGGTCAGTGAAATTATTCATGAGCTGATGCAGTACAATTACGGCGGCTATTTGCGAACCAAATTTGATCAGGCGAAGAAAAATTTAAATAAAGCAGAAGAAATTCTTTACGACTTGAGTATTAGAAATAAATAGTGTGCTTCATTCAAGCGAACAATTGAAGCGCGAACAAGAATTCTCCCGGCAAAACAAGGAATATCTGGATGGCAAAAGAGAACAGCTTGCTGATCTTGGCGGTCGGGATGAACGAATTCAGTCAGGAGAACGTAAAAGCAGAATAAACAAATTTTGCTGTTTATTCGTTGGGGTGGTTTTGATTTTTTCCATGTACGCGATTTATTATTTTGTCATGAATATCAAGGGGCCGCTGATTGATGATTATTACAAAAAGAAAGAACAGGTCAAAGAAGTTTTGCCGCAGGGAATTGAAGAAGTGAAAAAAGGATTGGATCAAGGCCAGCAATTGATTAACGAAACGCAGAAAAACGCAGCTGATCTTCAGAACAAGATTGATGAGACGAAAGACGCGGTTGAAAACATCCAACAAAAAGCAGATCAAGCGAAACAGACTTATGATGAAATAAAGGGTGTTAAGGAAAAAGTTGAGGGACTGATAAAATAATGAAACGTGAAATATAAAAACATAAAAAAATAAAAATAAAAAAAAGGAAAAAAGAGGCGGTGAGGCCTCTTTTGAATTTTGCGTAGTTAATTGTTTAATGAGAAAGAAAGAACATAAGGGCGAACAGCGCGGCAATCGCTATGAAGCAAACACAGAGTTGTTCTTTGATCGTCAGGAGCATGTAACGCGGCTCTGCTCCTTTATGCATCACAACTACTTGGGTTTTGTCCAGTTCGAAGTAAACACGCTTTGAATTATCTCTTGGTTGTTTGTGACGGCAACGAGAACATTCAAAGCACTTGAATCCTCGATTCCGGTCATCCAGCCAAAATAGCGCTTTAAGTTCATTGTGGTTGCAGGCCTCGCAACGACCAGCATATTTACTGTTCCAATTTTGAACTTCTTCTTGAACGCGTTCAACTACCAACTGTGGCTTTTCGTAACGCAACATGTCAAGGTAGATGAATTTGCTGATTCTGGTCTTCAGCCTTTCCCACCAGGCGCTGATGCCAATCAGAACTCGAACAACGCGCTCTTCTCTTTCCATTGCTCTCTCGTCCATGGGCATTCCTTCCTGTTTGCGGTTTAAATTCCCAATTGAACACGTAATTTGTTCAGAGCGATTAATCTTTGATTCAAGGCATGATGTTCTGCTTCGGTCAGATCAGAATACATTTTGTTAAATTGTGGAATGAGCATGATTGAACGGAAAGGGAAGCCTATGATGATGGGCGTTTCCTGCTTTTCCATTATTATTCCTTCAATTGAACCATCGCTAAAGATCGGATCTTGGCCTGGCATAATACAACAAAGAACAACTTTCAACCGACACGTGCGTTTTTCGCGAGGGACACCCTTCAATCGTTCCAGTGTGTAGTCAATCATTTCTTGGTCAGACATTTCATAACCGCGCCACCGGCGGCTTTTCACTCCTGGTTCTCCGCTCAATGCGTCGATTTCCATTCCTCCATCGTCAGAAAGTG
>JBBTXH010000118.1:0-1107 GCA_038062385.1 Patescibacteria group bacterium | reverse complement strand
GATTTTCTGGAGAACTTTATTGACAAGCTCGAACGCGCTGGTTTTATCAGGAAGATTGGACAATGCAACCACGATAAACGCATCCCGATTTTGGAAACTCTAAGAGATTTGTCTATGGTTCGAGTAGGGGCTATTGTCAAAACGAAGGAGGACATCATGACCGAACCAAAGATTGAAGTTTCAATCGAACAATTGCAAGCGCGAGTTTAAGAATTGCGGCGAGAAACTCAAGGCGGAGTTGAAGAGATCAAGGCGTTGTCGCGCGAGATCAACGCGAAGTTGGAGTCTGGGGAAGAACTTGATCAGAACGTGGTTAATCGATACAACCTGCTTCGAAAGCAACCGCCGAGATCACCCGAGGAGCTCGTGGTTCTTCATCAGAAGCTCTTTGCGTTTGAACTAGTGATCAAGGATCTCACTGGGCAGACGACTGTTGAGGTTCAGCCAACTGAAAAAAGCAGCGAAGCCGTGAAGCAAAACAACGATCATTCTGAAGAAGAAAAGTTGGCGTATGCCTGGTTCAGCTGCGTTAAAGATTCAACGGAATGGGTTTTGTCAGGAAGAATCGCAGAGATTGTTGTTAAGACTGAAACCTTCAAAACGATCTCACACGTGCGTTCCATTCTTTCCGCTTCGGCAAATAAGGTGCAGAGAAATTCCAAGGCCGGGAATTTCAAAGGACTATTTGAATCGCGTGAATTGAACAAGAGCGATCGTGGTAAATACGATCCGCACGTGAGACTATTGTATCGTCTTTCAAAAGCCGGCGAGCAATTCATTTCAGACTACACGGCGAAAAAGTAAAAAACAAATTCAAGTGAGGAAAAACATTTCCTCACTTTTTAATTTTTAAAATAAAAATAACCCGTTTAAGAGTTATTTTTATTGTTAACAAAATCTAGGTGACAGGAAACTTCTGTTTGAAATTTGCATTCCAAACAGTCGACTAAAGGCAAATCAAACGTGAATTTGTTTGCCCATATCTCCCTAGAAAGGAGTTGTTTCCATCCACAGCTTCCGCTACGGATGCCTTGTTACGACTTCGCCCCTATCATCGATCCTACCTTCTACCGTCCTACAACGGTATTCGGGCATTACCGACTCTCT
>JBBTXH010000117.1:3107-8524 GCA_038062385.1 Patescibacteria group bacterium | reverse complement strand
CTCCTTATCCTCCTTATCCTCCTAATCCTCCTAATCCTACTCATCTTACTAATCCTAACAATCCTTTATATATGTTCGTCTTGCGTCGCCTAATTCTGTGGCTCGTGCCAATCTTGTGGATATTGGGACTTGAGCTTACGAAAAGCAATGTTAGTTATTTTTGGCCGGTGATTATCGTGCTCTTGGTTTATCTTTTGTTTACCTGTTTTGTTGTTTGTAAGGGTAGGCTTGATAAAACGTTTTTGAGATTTATAATTCTGCCGATTTTTTTTGGCGCCAGCGGATTTGTTTTTTTGCTTTTTTCCGTGAGCGCCATATTTTTTCATCTGATGGTACTCGCCATTGCTCTGGCGTTGTACGCGCTTTTGAAACAATATTTCACTTTTTTTTATTTTCCGTTCAAATATCAGCCTTATTCGCTTGAGAGTTTAACTTTCTATATCGGTTTGGTTTTGTTTTATTTTCTGTTTTCAGGAGTGTTCGCTTCAATGACTTTGCTCAAATTTAATTCAACGCTGGCACTGCTCGTCGCCCTGACGATTGTCGGCTTGGTGCTTTATCAATTCTTTTGGGTGCATAAAATTATTTGGAGAGCCAGTTGGCCTTTTGTTGTGGTAATCTGTTTGATTTTATTTGAAGCAACGATTGTTTTATCATATTTGCCGGTCGGTTATTATGTCAGCGCTTTTATTGTGACGCTCATGGCTTATGTGATGTTGGGAACGAGTCGGGCGTTTTTGCAAAATATGTTGAATAGGAAATTGGTCACAAGTTATTTACTGGTAGCTTCGATCATGGCAGTTATCGTTTTGTTTTCGGCGCGCTGGAGTTGAGGCATTTAAACATGGAAACATATAAGTACTAAAACAACGGAGCAAGATAAGTAGTAAGTAAAATAGTCAAGCAACCTACAACCTACCGCCCTACAACCCTACCGCCCTACAACCTCAAATTATTTTAACCTCAAATATTATGGATAAATCCGTAAAAACCACCATAGCGTTGCTTTCAGCGGTTGTGATTATCGGCTTTTTGTCCGGCGTGGTGGGAGAATTGTGGGTGAACAGTTTTTTATTGCCTGATCCTTATTTGAATTTTAAAAATTTTTCCGATTTATCCCGTCGCATTGATGATTTGGTCAATGGCGGACAGCGTAGCGGTCTTTCCGATAGAGATTTGTTGATTAATGAAAATATAAAAAAAGCCAGACCTGCTTTGGTCAGTGTTTATCGCTACAAAAATTTTTTGGGCGGACAAAATATAAATTTATTGCCGAGCGATTTGGTCGGGCAGGCGGCCACGATTACGAATGATGGTTGGATTTTAACCAGCGCAGAGGTGGCTCAATTTGAAAAAAATATTTTTTGGGTTGAGACCAATGATCATAAGTTGTACAAAGCGGTGGTAAAGTCAATTAATAAAACTAGTAGTATTGCTTTCTTGAAAATTGAGGCAAACGATCTGGCGGTGGTGGAATTCAGCGCTAGAAATAATTTGGTTAATGGCCAAGCAGTGGTGATCTTCAGTTCAGGACAAGAAGTGATTAATTCCAGTATAAAAAGTTTAAATTACTCGGATTTGACAGATTATGCTGATTTTATTCATAGCAGTGAAACATTTTATAAATTTATTGTTTTGCAAAATCAATTGAGTAAAAATTATTTTGGCGCTCCGGTTTTGACTCTTGATGGGAAAATGGCTGGATTGTATTCAGGCGCAAGCGGTTTGGTTATCCCGGTTGATCATTTTATTCCTGCCATGAAGTCAGCGATCAAGAATGAAAAACTGGTCAAGCCTTATTTGGGAATCAAATTTTATGATTTGAGCGAATTTTTGAATGACCAGAACAGCGAAAACCGTGGAGTGAAAATCGCTTCTAGTGGTGTCAAAGCTGATAGTCCGGCCAAAGGGTTTTTGTTTGCGGATGACATCATCTTGAAAGTGGAGGGGGACGAGCTGAATGTTAATAATAATTTGCCTGAACTTTTATCGCAATATAAAGCTGATCAAACAATTAAACTATTGGTTAAACGTGGATCTGAAGAGAAAACAATAGATGTAAAATTAGCGAGTATAACTAATTAAATTTGGAAAAAACTTGACAAAAACAAATTATTTTGTTATAATTTTATTAGCTAATTTCTAAAACTGGAAAGAAGAAGTGGGAAATTGGATTGCTCCAACCTCTCATTTCCAATCTCCAACTTCCATCATTTATGAATAATGTTCGAGCGATAAATTACTTGGAAATAATTAAACGCGATTGGCGTAAGGTTTTAGTTGTTTGTTTGATCGCTGTTCTAATTGCGCTTATTATCACGCTGGTGCAACCATTTTTGTATCGCGCTACGGTCAGTATTTTCGTGGTGCAAAAATCAAGTTTCAGCATTGACGCTTATAGCGCTTCGAAATCAGAAGAGCGTATTGCCGGAAAGTTGGCGCAAGTTGTTTTTTCCAGCGCGTTTTTTGAAAAAGTAAAAACTTCCGGTTTTGATATTGATCGCGCGTATTTTCCGACCGATGAGCTCAAGTCGCGCAAACAGTGGAACAAAATGATTGAGTCGTCTGTGCCGTCCGCTCTTAGTAAATTGGATATAAGCGTTTATCATAAAGATCCGAATCAAGCGCTCAACATTTCAAAAGCGATTGCTTATGTTCTCGTTGAGCAAAAACAAAACTTCATTGGCATTGGCGATGTTGATTTGAAAATACTTGACGCGCCGATTGTTTCAAAATATCCGGTGAAGCCGAGCGTGGTTTTGAATTTAATTGTCGGTTCGATCGCCGGATTTATTTTAGGTCTTGCTTTTGTCATCGCCTCATATGATCCTGACCGTGACAAACTTTTTGGCATTCATGGAAAATTTTCAGAGCCGCCTCATTTGGTGATGAATGAAGCTGTGCCGGAAAGCGAAAGCGTTGAAGAGGACATGGCTGAAGCCGTGGAAATACCTGAGATAAATGATATAGAAGAAGCTGTTGATGAAGTATCTGATGATCGTCCGCTTGATGCTATTGGCCAGGAGGATGATGTAAAGGCCAAAGTTGAGTTACCCGGTTTTAGCGATGAAGACAGTATTGTGGGTATGCCGGACAGAGGAAATCAATCTTAATTTATATTAAATATAACAAAATCGCCTCAGTTATTGGGGCGGTTTTTGTTACAATTTAAGCGATTCAGCGTTATAGATGTTAAGTTTGCGATACACCCAGAACCAGTGTCGCGGCCACGGTTCTGGGCAAGCGATACACCCAGAACCAGTGTCGCGGCCACGGTTCTGGGCAAGCGATACACGATACAGGATACACGATACACGCCCGCATTTGACAGTTTGTTTTTCCCGTGTTATTATGTTTTGTTGAACTATGCTTTGCTACAGAGGCAAGTGCATGAAGGTTTTTTGACAACATGAAAGAGGAGGAAAGGAACATGGCAGAAGTGACTTATGCAAAGTGTCCGATGTGTGGATATGATACTCCGCAAGGAATGTTTTGTGGACAATGCGGCGCCAGACTTGATGGGCAGATTGTTGAGCCGGCGCGTGATGAAGCGAGAGTGATGGAAGTAATTGTGCCTGACGCTGATGAAACTGTTTCCGATGAGCCGAATGACGGTGGCGCCAGCAGTGAAGTGTTGGCCGATCCCCAAGCAGTAATACCAGAAAGTTATGATCATCCGGTTCTTCAGGAAACTGCTCAGAGGATCAGAACCATGAATGGTAATGGTAAAGTTAATGGAAACGGAAATCATGAAGAGGCAGACGGGCCGATCGATGATACACCGTTTCGACCTATTATTAAGGATATTCTTCGTCAGAGAGAGCAGCTTTCTGTCAGGGAAGCTGACTTGGTTGAGCTTGCATCTGATCTCACTGTGCGCGCTGATGCGCTGAAGATTCGTGAAGATCTGTCCGGTCAACGCGAAGGGTCATTGGCCAATCGGGAGTGCGAGCTTGCCGAACAGGAACGGCGAGTTCAGAACCTTGAGTCTGGTCATAGAGAATGGATTGAAGAGACCGAAAAAGATCTGCGTGCACGCAATGCCGAGCTTGATGAACGCGTGGAACGTCTGCTCCTGGGTGAGTCGGAATTGGTGAAATCCGAGCAGGCGAATCGCAACCGCGTTGATGTCATCGGCAGGCGAGAAACGCTTGTCGGAGAAGCGGAAACCAGGCAGTTGTCACGAGCTGAAAGCATCGTAGAAATGGAGAGAATGATTTCCGAGAGGACAAATACGCTGAATCAGCGCGAAGCAAGTCTTGACGCTCGCGAATCAGCGATTGGCCAGCGCGAGAACGTGGCCAAAAAGGTCGCCAAGTCGGAAAACGTTCAAGTTTTGATTCATACTTTGATCGGTTTGGCAGTTGCTGTTGGTGCTATAGTCTTCATGGTGTGGATGTCAAAGCAATAGTTAATTTACCCTGTTGTTCTTTAACGGCAGGGTTTTATATTTATCTATATTTAGCGTAAATGTCACGGTATTTAGAATATTGCGTTATCATTATTTACGGTTATCAGGAATGGCTATTGACAAACTTTTTGAAGTGTGCTATAATGGCAAGTTCTATAAAATTAAAAATCGTAAATGGAAGTGACTATATTTGTGGCATTCGTTATGCCAGAAAAGTGGTTGGTTCCTTAAACGGTGCGAAACAACAAGAAAGAGGTGTGCTATGTCAGGTCTGAAAAAGGTGCTTGCGTTCCTGAAGCGGATCGTGCTTTCGACAATGTTTCTGGGCGTACTCGCGGTGCTAGTTCTGTTCGGGTGCATGTACTACCTGAACTCGTGGAGGATCTCCGGCGACAAAGCGGTCACCAGTGCAGTGCCTGCCATCGTGGCAGAGCAGCTGTCTGACCCGGCCGTCGTGGAGTCCTTCCGCGGCGAGCAGGGACCGCAGGGTCCTGATGGTCCGCAGGGTCCGGTTGGTCTGACCGGAGAAGAAGGCGTACCAGGACCGAAGGGCGAGGACGGAGTCTGTCCGAACTGCGCGACGTCGACTGCAACGGCTACTGCGACTCCTGCTCCTGCTCCCGATCCGGCGACAACTGCTACTACGACGCTCGCCTCCGCTACTCCTCAAATTCTGGTCTACCAGCCCGTCACGGTCAACGGACGCGGCACGCCTGCTGGGAAGATTCCCACGGGCGGCGGCTGGACGATCACCAACAACGGGACCGCGATCATCGCCCCCGTTACCGTGAACTAGCCATCGGCTAGTCACGCTGGCAGAACAGGTTATCTAACTTGTTCTGCCCCTACCAGAATATTTCAGAGATGGAATGTTCTGGCAGGGAAAGGTTCCCGAAACGTGTTCTTAACAATAGGAGGTATTCCAATGTTTCGTGAAGCACGAATTCTGGTTCTGGGATGCGCGATTTTCGTGGTGTTCGTGGTGCTGTGTCGCGGTGCGTTCGCG
>JBBTXH010000117.1:0-3097 GCA_038062385.1 Patescibacteria group bacterium | reverse complement strand
GCCGGACATGAAGAACGTGACGATCGAGAGCGGCGGAACCGCCGTGATCGCGCCGGTCACGGTGAACGTGCCGCGTTCTGCGCCGCCGGTCGTGAACGTGGCAGCACCGCAAGTGCGTTTCGACTCGCCGGTCGTGAACGTCGCGCCGGCGGAAGTCAAGTTCCCGGAGGAGCTGAAGGTTCGCTCGATAGGAACCAGCGACGTCGATATTCGAGGTCAGCTCGAGATCACATCCATGCCAGACCCGCCCGCACCGCAATCCTGGTGCGTGAGGAACTTGGGCTGGTGCGGCCTCATCGGTGCCGCGCTCGTCGGTGCCAGCGTCGGCGTCGCCGACGCGGCCGGTGCCTTCGACAACGAGGTGTCGTTCAAGTAGGGATAGGGCTTGACCTGTCCCACCCGTGAAGCGGAACGTGTTCATAACACGTTCCGCCCCTACCAAAATATTTCAGAAGTGGAATGTTTTGGCAGGGAAAAGTTCCCGGTGGTTCCAGTACAATTAATTTCCGTTAACGGAGGGAGAAACATGAAGAAGGTCACTTCGGTTCTGATTCTTGTGCTTTGTGCTGTTCTCGGAGTCGTCGCAGGGTGCGGCGATACGACCGTGGACGGACCAGTGCCCATTGAGGGCACGATCGGCACCGAGCCGGCCGGTCCGCAGGTGACCTATAACAAGGACACCTGCAACGACAACGCCGACTGTGGCAGCGACGAGCTGTGCACGGTTGACCCGGCGGCCACCAAGGCGGTCGGGTACACCATCCAGGTGTGCGTGAAGGGGTGCGATGCCGAGCTCGAGACGATCGATACGGACGTGAAGAGTGAGGACGGTACCTCGTTCACGGCCAAGGAGACCGTCAAGGTTGATGGCACGGATACGTGTCAACGGCTGGGCGACGAAACCGTGTACTGCGATCTTGCGGTACACGAGTGTGCGAAGTACGAGACGACCGAGCCGACGCCTGATCCGACCAAGCCGACACCGGAGCCGACGGAACCGACGCCAACGGAGGAAACTTCGTTTGCACTGGTTCGGTGTTGCTACGACGGCGACACGTCTGGTCTTTACGGCCAGTTCGCGTGGTCAACGTCGACAGCGGCGGCTCCGGAGAAGTGGGAGGCGGCACGTGATCTGGAGTTCGATTGGAAGGGGTGTTTCAGCACCTCTGTGGACCTTGCAAAGGTTACAATCGGGTTCTGGGTTGACGCGACCGTCGGACCGCACGATGGTGTGCCGGCCGATGAGGTCGTGTGGAAGGGTTCGTCCCTGAAGCCGGCTTCATGCTATGTCGGAGGTGAATCGACCGAGGTTGGATCCTTTGAGGACAACTTCGGCTGGCCGCTGTACGACGCGGCCAGCGACTAGTGCGAGTTCTTTCCGCAAGGCAGTGCCATAAAGGGGAACCCCAAGATAAAAAAGGGGTATGATCCTCAAAAGCACGTGTGCCAAGCGGAAAAAAAGTGCTACAAGTATCGTTCGAAGGGCCGGGAGTCAATGACTTCCGGCCCGCTAAATTTTAAATAATTCGAAATGACGTAATGACGGTAGGGACAGAACACTGTTCTGTCCCTACCGTCATTACGAATTGTCATTACGATTTTTATGCGTAAATTTACATAAGTTGTTATTATTGACAAAAGATAAAAAGTGTGCTATTATGTAAAGTTACAAAAACATAGCTTTAGTCGTTAATTATTGGAATAGTTACTATTAAAAATCAAAAGCTAGAGGTTATATAAAATGACCTTTAACTTGTGTCTTTTAACGGTACTGTTCTCTGACAACCAAAGAAAAAGGAGAAGTACAATGAAAGGGTGCTTGGCGATTCTGATCACGGTTCTGTTTGTTCTAGGCGTGCTTTCAATGAACAACTGCGGCGGTGAGTCTGCCAAGAAGGGGACTTACATCGCAACGCCTACCGGTGAGGAAGAACCGTTCGAGCCGGAGTGCGTGGATCACGTGGACTGCTACCCGGATCATTCAATCTGCGTATCCGGCGTCTGCACCGGCGATCCGCAACCGGAAAATCTTCCGAACGAGAACGCTCCAGCGATCAATAGCGAAGATGCTGCAACTGCGACTGAAACGTCGCAGGGTTCTGGTCCGTGGGGAAATCCGAACTACAATGGCTCAGACAGTGGCGCGAGTTCTGACGATTCAAGTTCAAGCAACGTCTCTCCGGACAGCGATGGCGGTTCGAACGTCAACTCGCAGGACAGTAGCGAGGGTTCGGACGACAATTCGTCGGATAGCGACGAGAGTTCAAATGAATGCGAAATAGATCTTGACTGCAACGACAACAACGAATGCACGAACAACGTCTGTTACGACGGTCAGTGTGAATACGACGTGATTACAAACTGCAAGCCATGCACAGAAGACGCGGACTGCGGCGTTGAACTTGCCGACTACTGGTGCGATGATGAAGGCAATGTTCACAATGCAAGTCAGCCGAAGTGCGTGTCCGGCGTTTGCGGTCAGGATGTTGTCGTGACTTACTGCGGAGAGCAGGGTTGCGATGAGTGCAATGAGTGTGCAACCGACTCTGACTGCAACGACGCTGACGCGACGACCACAGATATTTGCTGGGTGGGGGAGTGTTTCCATGCGGCAGTGGATTTGGAATGTTACGCCGGCGACAGTTGCGACGACAAGAACGGTTGCACGACTGACTACTGCGATAAGGGATATTGCAAGCATGTCGGAAGCGACGGTTGCAAGACGTGCAACACTGATTTTGAATGCGACGATAACAACGTCTGCACGGCGGATCTGTGTGCCCCTTTAACCTTGACTTGCGGTCACGTTGATATGTGTTTGTACTCCGGTGAGTGGAAAAAGCTCATCTGCGAAACTGACGCGGATTGCGCGGGCAAGGGGCTCGGCGAGTTCTGCGTTGACTCGCAGAGTGCGGGAGGCGGACTTTGTCAGGAGTGTTCAAACTTGTCTGACGATCCGCATCCGTGCGCTACTGGAAAAACATGTAAATGGGGAATTGTCGGCGAGCAAGGAAACATGTTGTCGCATTACTCTTGTGAGAACGAATGCAACTGCGACGACGGAAACGCCTGCACGACCGACACTTGCAATGCGAAT
>JBBTXH010000116.1:0-4999 GCA_038062385.1 Patescibacteria group bacterium | reverse complement strand
TTCTTTTTGAAAACGAGCGATTGTTTCTTCATTGATTTGATCCGAAAGCGTAATGACTTTCAGTGCGTAAATGATTTGAAGATCTTGATGGCACACTTTGTAGACGGTTCCCATTCCACCTTTTCCAAGGAAATGAATGATTTCATACGGACCTATTTTTTTTGGAACGGAGGCAGAAGCGGACGGCTGAGGAAGAGATAAAGGTGAGTTTTTTAGGGAAGATTTTTTTTGATCGGGAATGGTCACTAATTGAAGCGTTTCCGAGTCGCTTACGGCCCCATGAATCGCGGTTTGAAGTTGAAGATAATTAAAAAAAAGTTCAAGTTCTTCTTCAGTGAGAAAGCCGGTTTCAACAAAATATTGGATCGCCTCTAAATTCTGAGATAAGTACGTCTCTTTTTTCTGAATATTTTGTTGATACCAAGACAAAAAATGTTGTCGTAAGTCCGCGCGATTTTGATATTTCTGGAGCCAGAAACGATAGTCTTGCATGAAAAAAACCTTCAAACTCTAACGAATCACCTTATAATAAAATACTACTTCATTTTAACCAAGAAAAAAGAGCGCGGAAACTTAAAATACACTGAAAATTTAAAAAATTGAATATTCGAGAACTAAAATTAGGAACCCTGTTTAGGAATTTTTTATGCAACAGACTCAAATAGTTCAGCGAGTACAGTACTCTCTGGCTCTACTTCTTTTAGTTTGCTCTTGTACTTCTCCTCCTATTTCAAACAAGGATTCCAGCTCGGATTCCATTGCCTGGGAAGAATGGTCACCCCGTATTTTCCAGAAAGCCCATACAGAAAATAGGCTTGTTTTACTTGATCTTGGCGCTGTGTGGTGTCATTGGTGTCATGTGATGGAAGAAACGACGTATCGTGATCCCCAAGTCATTGGGTTGATTCAAAAATATTATTTGCCTATTAAGGTGGATCAAGATTCTCGCCCCGATTTATCGAATCGTTATAAAAAATACGGTTGGCCCGCAACTATTATTTTTGATTCAAAAGGGCAAGAATTAGTGAAGCGGAGAGGGTATCTTGAACCCCAAGAAATGGCGACTCTTTTGAAAACTCAAGCGGAACACCCGTTTCCAGAAGAAGAGTCTTCGGCAATCGTGGTTTCCAAAAATGCACCCTCGTTTCTGTCCACGGAACTTCAAGAAGAATTACAAAAAGAATATATGGGAGCCAGTTTTTATATGGGGGGTGGCAAAACCGGGATGGCTAGACGATTGTCATGGGACGAGCCCTCGCTTACTTTAACCTGCAGTCCTGCTCAGAAACAAACCGAACGTTGTCACCCGGAAGAAACGCGTCCTCTTTCCGTTCGTGAATACGCGAGAATACAAACGTTTCCAGATAACTGGACGTTCTCCGGATCTGTTGCTCAACAATATAAGCAAATCGGTAACGCAGTTCCAGTGAATCTTGGCTACTATATTGGGGATATGATCATTAAGATGCTAAATGGCGAGACCGAGGAAGAAATACAGGAATTTGTATTCGTCCGGCAACAACGTTTTGTTTTTGCGACATAGAAAAGATATTTGAATTAGAAATTACAAAATCCCGCATTTGTGAACGCGGGATTTTTGATTTTATTTTCTGGTAACGCGACGGATCTCTTCGTAAGAGGTTAGTCCGTTCAGCATTTTTTTAACGCCTGAATCACGGAGCGAACGCATACCGAGACGGCGTGCTTCTTTGGTGAGCTCCATCGCGGAAAATCCTTGAATGATATTTTCTTTGAGTGAATCATCAAGCGGCATGACTTCGTAAATAGCCAAGCGACCTTTGTAGCCGGTGCCATTGCAGGCATGGCAACCTGCGCCCTTGAAGGTTACGGCGCTTTTAGCAACTTCTTCCAATAAACCAAGTTCTATCAGGGATTCAAGAGGAATTTCGGTTTGAACCTTGCAACTGTTGCAAAGTTTTCTAATGAGACGTTGAGCGGCGATCAAGTTGACCGCTGACGTCAGAAGAAACGGTTCAATACCCATTTGCGTAAGTCTGCTTACAGTTGATGGGGCATCATTGGTGTGCAAAGTTGAAAGCACCAAGTGTCCGGTCATCGCGGCTTTGATGGCGATTTCCGCGGTTTCAAAATCGCGGATTTCTCCGACCATGATGACATCAGGATCCTGGCGCAGGAATGCGCGCAAAACATCTGAAAATTTGAAGCCGATGGCTTCGTTGATTTGTACCTGATTGACACCGGCCATAGTGATTTCAACCGGATCCTCGGCCGTCAGAAGTTTTCTTTCATTGGTATTCAAGGCCATAAGCGCGCTGTAGAGCGTAGTGGTTTTTCCTGATCCGGTTGGACCGGTTATCAGCACCATTCCCCACGGCGAAAACACGGCTTCCTTGAATACAGTCAATTGATCCTCGTCAAAACCGAGCTTGGTCATGTCCATTTGCAACGCGGTCTGTTCCAAAATACGCAAAACAATATTTTCACCGTATGTACATGGTAAAACCGAGACGCGGAAATCAACCTTACGGCCGTTGGTAAGTTCGAGCTGGATTCGCCCGTCTTGCGGTAATCTTTTTTCATCCAATTTCAGATTGCTCATGATTTTTATTCTGGAGGTAACCGCGTTTTTCAGTTTATAGGAAGGTCGGATAATTTCTTGCAAAACGCCATCCAAGCGATAGCGAACCCTGAATGAATCTTCAAAGGTTTCAATATGAATATCCGAAGCGCTGCGTTTGATGCCGTCAGTCAAAATCGCGTTAACCAATCTGATAATGTCCGGCTGGCCGGCTTCTTTTTCAAGCTGTGAAACATCATTATCATTTTGTTCTCCGACGCGAAGTTTTACTTGTTCTTGATCGAGGATGTTGGCCAATTCAGTTACCGTATCTTCTTTGTACCAGTGATCAATAACTGATTGGATCTCGTCTTCTGACGCTAAAACTGGATCGATTTTGTAACCGATAGTGAATTTGATGTCATCCATGGCTGAAGGAATTTTATCCGGATCAGCGAAGGCCATGACAATTGTTTTCTTGTCATGATTGATTTCGATCGGCACCATCTGATGGCGAACAATGATTTCGCGAGTTATGATTGCTCGATCTTTTTCTGATATTTGCAAATCCGCCACGCTGATGGCCGGAAGTCCCGAGGCTTCAGCTAAATACTCGACCATCCTTGATGCGGCAACTCCGCCCATGCGCGTAATAGCTGTGATTAGTTTTATTTTTTGATCAACGGCTATTTTTTTGGCTCGATCAAGAGTTTGCAAACTGATAACATTGTCACGTAAAAGCAAATCACCCAATTTCGGTTTTGGTCCGGTTCGTTTTACATCATCGTCAGCCATTTTTTGTCTCCTTTCATTGTCAAAGGACATTTTGTCCTCACATGAGCATCTTAATGTTTTGAGTTAAATTGTCAACAGTTAGTTTTTTGTCAGATTTATGGTATAATATTTATGGTTGAGATTATCACAATTTTCCCAATCATCCCAATCATCTCAATAATCCCAACAAAAAATGAATGAAGTATTTTTTCAATTAGGCGCAACTCTTGGTTTGGCGTTACTTGTCAGCTGGATAATGAAGTTTTTGAAACAGCCGCTGATCATTGGTTATATCATCACCGGAATTATCGTGGGACCGGCGGTGAGCGGAATCGTGACGCGCGGCAGTCAGCTGGAAGCGTTTTCGCATTTGGGTATTGCTTTGTTGCTGTTTATCGTTGGTCTCGGACTGAAACCAAATGTAATCAAGGAAGTTGGCAGAGTTGCTTTTATTACAGGCATTGCGCAGATTGTCGTAACAACGATTGTCGGTTTTTTTATCGCCAAGTTGATTGGTTTTAATACTGTAATTTCATTGTATTTATCTTTTGCTTTTGCTCTTAGCAGTACGATTATAATTTTGCGATTGTTATTTAACAAACAAGAACAGGATACTCTGTATGGTCGAATCACGATTGGGTTTTTATTGGTGCAAGATGTGGTGGCGATGCTGTTTTTTATTGTTATGTCAGCCGGCGCCAGTATCGGTTCAGGCGAGTTTGCCACCATGGCGTTATGGTTAATAATTAAGATTGCGCTGGTGATCGTCGGAATTGTGATTTTAATTAAATATATTGTGCCGCACATTGACAAACTGTTTGCTGATAGCAGAGAAATGCTGTTTGTTTTCGCTCTTGGAGTTTGTTTTGTTATGGCTTCAGTTTTCTATTTGATGGGTTTTCCGGTGGAACTTGGCGCTTTGCTCGCGGGCGTGGTTTTGTCGGTTTCTCCGTATCAGCGCGAGATCGGGCATCGGATGCAATCGCTTCGAGACTTTTTCTTGATTTTCTTTTTTATTATTCTTGGAACAAACGTGCAGCCAGCGGACATCCAGAATAATTGGCCGCTGGTCATTGCTTTTTCATTGTTCATTCTGATTGGCAATCCGTTACTTATGGTTTTAATTATGCGTTCGCTCCGCTACACGCTCAAAGTCAGTTTTTTCTCCGGGTTAACAGTGGCGCAGATCAGCGAGTTTTCGCTTATTATTATCGGGCTCGGCATCGGGCTCGGTTCACTGCCGAAAGAATTATTGGCGCCAGCCACGGTCGTGGGCATTATTACGATCGCTGTTTCGTCATATTATATTTCGTATAATAATCAGATTTATAATTTTGTAAAAAAACCATTGCGTAAAATTTTTTCCGATGAGAATACGTTAAAAGAAAATAAAGAGAGGGCTGAACAATACGCCGCGATTTTGTTCGGCGCTCATCGTCTCGGCGGCGGACTTGTCAGCGAAATGCGCAAACAAAAGATTAAATTTTTGGCGATTGATCATGATCCGGTTGTTATCGAGGAATTAACAAAAAAGAAAGTGGCTTGTTTATACGGTTCGGCCGATGATCCTGATTTACTGGATGATTTATTGACGCCAAGCGTTAAATTAATTGTCTCAACCGTGCCGGAATTGGACGTTAATTTAACTTTGTTGAATCGAATCAATAAGCGGCGCGGAAAAATTAA
>JBBTXH010000115.1:0-2712 GCA_038062385.1 Patescibacteria group bacterium | reverse complement strand
AAACAATTCATCTAGTAAAGTGTAAACAACGCTGGGTTTTCTGACAAGTAAATCTATGAAAAAGAAATTAGGACTTTTGTTGGTTTTGTTTCTGATTTTGTTTGGCGCTACAGCTTGCAACTACGGTCAGGACGACGCCAATAGCTTGATCATGAAACAGTCAATCGTTAAGAAAACAGTTGATAATTGGAGAGTTTATACCAATCCAGCTTACCGCTACGAACTTCGTTTTCCTTTGAACTGGAAAGTGACGGATAGCGGAGAGGATGGGAAAGACGTTATTTTTTATATCAGCGGAGCAACGGATAATAAACCGGTTTTGGCGATTAAAAGTTATTCCAATTGGCAAGAGGGATATGATCTGGAAACTTTTTATTCAAAAACAAAAAATGATTTGTTCAAGACCAGTCCGAATCGCGAGGAAATAAAGATTGATGGCCAAAAAGGGATTTGGTTCAAAGACGCGCAAATGGAAGGGGAGGAAGGACAGAAGTTAAATGTTGTTTCTCTTGATCTCGATGATCGAATTGTTGAGATTTTAATTATTGGAGAATGGAATGATACCAGAGCGGTGGTAAACAGTTTGAACTTTTATCCGAATAAAGCCATGGATGATTTGTAGATTAAAAATATAAAAATATAAAAATAACGAACATAATACAGAGGTCACCTTTCGAGTTACCTCAAGGTGACAAAAAAAAGCCCGCTGTTTGAGAACAGCGGGTGTTTTGTTAATTTTGAACGAGTCGCGTGATCGTCACGTGATTGTAGTCAGTGGGGCTTCGCACCTGCAGAGTGCCATCTTCCTTGGCAACGTATTCACTGCCGGTGTGTTTCAGACTTTCTAAGAGAGCAAAGTCATTACCGCCAAGACGGTAGTAAATATCATGGTCAAAATACCATTTCCAATGCTGGCCTTTTTTCAACATGAAGACTTCATAGATCACGTCTTTTTTCAAACGCCGATCGTACTCGGTCTCTTCTCGTTGATTGTAGGAATGTCCAATGACAAATTCAGTTTTGACTTGACCGGAAATGTAATTCTTTTTTACTTCATTGAATTCACTGACCATTAGGCCGTAGATAAAGATAATACCATAAATAGCGCACCCGACCAGCGCGAGCATGATCAAGGCGCCGAGTAATTCGCCAAGTCCTTGCTCGCCAGATTTTCCCGGTTCAGTCCTTGGCGTTGAACTACTGGCAGTAGACGCAGCCGGAGTTGCAGGCGGTGTTGGACTTGTCGCGGTTGTTGTAGTTGCCGCAGTTGTTTCAGATGTTGAATTGAATAGAGCGAATAATCCGATGAGAGCCAATAGAGCGGACGGCGCGACTTTCAGCCAGAGTGGCCAGTCGGTCAATTGATCAGTGGTGAGGAGCGCAATTGCCGCCAGAAAAATGAACAGAAGAAATCCGGCGATGTTGTTTTTCCACTCTGTCATGGCTGCTTGCCTCCGGAAAAGTTTTTCAACATGGCGTTTATTTCTCCGAGCAAGTTACCGCTTATAACATAGGTTGATCCTGAATTCTTAGCCATTTCTTTGTAAGCTTCCAATCCTTCGCGTGAAAGCCAATAGGCAGCTTGTTCTGCTTTTGGCATTTCATTCACGCCCCAGCGTTCAGCCAGAATATCGAGTCGTACTTTTTCCGCTTTGGCTTGAATTTCAACTCTTTTAGCATCCGCTTTGGCTTGAGTTTCAACTCTTTTAGCATCGGCTTCGGCCTGGATACTAACCTTTTCAGCATCAGCACTCGCTTGAACGATGGTAGCCGCTTTGTCAGCTTCCGCTTCCTTCGTCTTGATGGCAAGATCTCTTCCGGCGTTGTATTCTTTGAGGTTTTTTTGTTCCACGGCCGCGTCCTGTTGCATCCTGGCGGTAGCTTTGGCTCGTATGGCAGCCAGCAACTCGGGATCGGTCGGAACAAGCGGGTTGTTTAACGTAATATCAATAATTTTTAAGGGTAGATTTTGTTCTTCACATTCCTTCTGCATATCCTCTTTAACTTTGCGTACAATGTCGTGTTGTTTGGCGATAACCGTCAGTAAACCGCCACGACTCACGCGATCTCGAAGTTTGCCCTGTAGCATGTCTTTTAGAAATTCTTTAACCTTAGTTTTGTCCCATTTTCCACCTTCACACAAGCCATAATAGCCATTCAATTTGTCATAATAATCTTTTAATTGATCTTGATAGCGTTTCGGAGCATCCGGATCCGTGTTTTTTGGGTCGAGCGGTTTAGGCGGGTCGCCAAAATCAATTTGATAGGAAAAACTGATTATGCTGGCGTTCAGTTCAGCAATACCGTTGTGAGTTAATTTTAAATCTCGTTCTGATATTTTATCAATAGAACAAACGATTTGTGTATTTTCAATATTCTCTGTTTGCTTTTCAACAGGAATCATTTCCACCAAGAGTTCAAATGGCCAAAAAATCAAATCCCACCCGGGTCCGATGATTTTCTCCGGCTTGGCGCCGAATTCTCCCACGAGTGAAACATGACCGGGTTTGGTAACAATAATGCATTTAACAAACCAAAGCGCCAGCAAAGAAAGCACACCAACAATAATAGCGGTCACGGTCAACATGGTTTTTCTCCTTCTTGACCGCCGTAACCCGGATCACAGTCCGGGGGAAGGCGGTCCGTTGTTGATTGTCAATGTCCAGAACAGTTCGTATTATAGTATCACACAGAAAACATTTTGTCAAACTT
>JBBTXH010000114.1:0-9783 GCA_038062385.1 Patescibacteria group bacterium | reverse complement strand
ACAATTGGCGGAGTGATCAATGAAAAACCGCCGACTGAATTTGATAATGTTCATACTGAAGCCAATAAGCCAACCATTTTTATCACTTCGCCTGCTAATAATGCGACTATTGACGGGAGCATGCTGAACGCGAGAGTGAATGCTTCGGCAGCGCGCGGCGTGAGTAAAGTGGAATACTTCATTGATAACAAATTGCTGACGGTAACATCGGTTTATCCGTTTGATTTGAATTATCAGTTGAACAGTTATTTAGCCAAGGGTTATCATAAATTAAAAGCCAGGGCGTATGATGATGTGGAAAATTCCAATGAAACGGAAATTGAATTGAACGTTCTGCTTGATTTTCCTGAACCGAGTTTAAATTGGCAATTTCCAACGAACGGAACAATTGTCCATCAAGGTTCGTTCCCAATCGGATTGAAAGTACAACTGACTGATTTGGGAGCCACGCAGAAAATTAATTTTTTTCAAAAAAGAAAAGAAAACGGACAAATCAATTCCATTGGAACCGTGATCTTGCCGGAAGGTAGCAGTGTCAGCGTTGATTGGCCAACGGTTTTTGAAAAAGGTGAATACGGTTTGTACGCGGAGATCATTGATTTCAGCGGAGGACATCATTTTACGGAGATGATTGATGTGACGGTAGACTAAAGAAGCACAAAGCTCTAAGCACAAAACTCAAATAAAGCACGAAATTTAAAAACTAAAATTCAAAATTCTTTTTGTTCAGTGTCACGGTTTGTTTTTATATTTGAATTTATAATTTTAGATTTGATTTGTGTTTTTGCTCCAGAGGCGCATCCGCCTCTGGCGGAGAGTTTCGGATTTTGTGCTTATTTTTTTGTCTTTGACTGGTTTTAGTGGATTTGGTATAATACCAGTATCAAAAGGCGGAGTAATCCGTTTTTTGGTTAAGTTAAGCTTATTCCAGGGCATTGAGTAAGCTTCATAAAAGGTCGAAAAAGATGCCTTTTTAAATTTAAAACAGGAGACGCCCTTATGATGCTATTTATTATAGGGGTCATCGAAATGGTAATAATTTCCAGCTGGACAAAGGTGGTTACGGAAACAAAGGTTTTGGCGAGCGGAGTCTTTACGATATTGAATGTGCTTATTTGGTACTATGTGCTGAATAAGATCGTGAGCGATATCAGTAATTGGCAACTGATCATTTTCTACGCGCTCGGTTGCGCCATCGGCACCATGATCACCACCGCGTTTTTCAGCTGGAGAAAAAAGAAAAAGAAACTTAAGACACCTTCACGCGTTCAAGAAGTTCTTGAAGGCGACATGGCGTAAAAAATATGAAGCAACGGTTACCAATGTCAAGGAGATTCTGAAATATGCTTATTACGACGAGATTTACAAATTTTTCAAACGAAAATCGTAAAAATCGAGGAGGTTTATTTGATAAAATAAGCTGACGAGTTTTTTACGATTTGCAGTTAAAATTTGTAAATCGCAGCTCGAAAAACATATTTCAGAGTCTCCTTGAATGATGACATCCCGTACAGTTGAAACCGCCACCCATAGCTTCCAGCGACGGGTGGCGGTTTTTAATTTTAAAGGACTTTCTTTTTTTTAACAAAGGGATACACTGTTAATAATAGGATATAGGACTTTGACAATTTAGCTAAAATAAGAAAAGGAGGCAAAGCAATGGTGTCCAGTTTGTTCGGTTTGGCAGGGCGAAAAGCAAGGAGAGGAAAATGAAGAAGAAGGCACTTATGATTATTGTTGCTCTGATTTCTTTTTGCGGACTTGAAAAGGTTGCTACCGCTTGTTCGAATATTGACTCAATCTGTCTTTTTGATACAGATTGCTGCTCTGGTTTGTGTTCGTGGTTCACATGTTTTCATACTTGCATGTATTTGGAATGCAAAGACGGTGATTCCTGGTGTATAAATTCTGATGGGAATTTTGATCATGTGGATGAAGGCTGCATTAGCGGCAGTGTCGGGTATTGTTCAACTACTTATTGCAAAAACGGAAACATTGTTTATGATGATGTGACTGTAACTTCTGGCTGTAAAAGCAACGGAGGCTATTGTTACGCGGAAGAGTCAACTGTAACAAAAATAATGACTTATTGTGATTATGGTTGTGAAGAAAGCGCCGGGTCTGTTAAATGTAAACCAGCGCCGTGTACAAATGATTGTGATAATAATGGTGAAAATGACTGCAAGAGTGCTACCGTACTTCAGACCTGCGGTAACTATGATGCCGACTCGTGTTTGGAGTGGGGTAGCTTCATGTCTTGCCCTTGCTATCTGGGTAAGTGTCAAACATGCTCCGATGAATGCAATATGAATAGCTCCGGTTGTAATGGCAGTAGTGAAAAATGGAGTTGCTCATACAATAGCAATACAGATTGCTATAAAAAAGTATACAGCTCTTGCGCTTCTGGGAAGATTTGTTCCGATGGCAGTTGTATTACTGATTGTGTTAATAACTGTTCGCTATCTGGAGCTAAAGAGTGTATGAACAGTACGAGTATTCATACTTGCGGAAATTACGACCCTGATTCCTGTTTGGAATGGGGCGGTGAACAATCATGTCAGTGTTACAACGACGCTTGCCAATCCTGTTCCGACGAATGCAGTTCCAGTGAAGATGGTTGCAATTCAAGCGGGACAAAAAAGTGGTCATGTAAATTTAACAACAGCAACGGTTGTTATTATAAAGAGTATGTTTCGTGCGGAATAGATGAGGAATGTAAAAACGGGGAATGCGGAAAATTCTGCACGAGCGAATGCAATAATCTCTGGGAAACAGAATGTTTGAGTAACACCTCCATTCACACTTGTGGCAGTTATGATATTGATGCTTGTCTCGAATGGGGAGCGGAACAATCATGCCAGTGTTACAACGACGCTTGCCAAAGCTGCACCGACGCCTGCAATAAGAACGATGTTGGTTGCGATATTTTCAATACGCAGAAATGGAATTGTCTTCTTGACCTGAATACCGGTTGCTACAAAAAGAATTATACGAATTGCGATCTGTTGTCGACTTGTTCTAACGGCAGTTGCGTTTCGGCTTGCACTAATGACTGTTCTCCATCCGGCGAACAGAAGTGTATGAGCGAAACCAGCGTGAAAAGCTGCGGCAACTTTGACGATGATCTCTGTTTTGAGTGGGGCAATTTCCAGTCATGCAACTGCTACAACAATGCATGCCAATCGTGCACCGATGAGTGCAAATCAAGTGACACTGGTTGCGATATGATGGGTCTGCAAAAGTGGATTTGTCTCAAAGACTTGAATACCGGTTGTTACAAAAAGAATTTTTCTAAATGTTTGATCGGTGTTTGTTTACTCGGCGTTTGCGTGGCCGGTTGCGACAATGAATGTACGGTCAGCGGAAATTCCGAATGTCTTGATGAAACGACGATGCATACTTGCGGCGAATTTGATGGAGACGATTGTTTGGATTGGGGTGGGGAGCAAGCTTGCCCGTGTTTCAATAACGCGTGTCAGGAGTGCGCCAATGAATGCGACGTACTTGACATTGGATGCAATTCTACTGGAACTAAGAAATGGAATTGTCAGTACAATCTCACGGCCGGTTGTTATAAAAAAGAATATGTTAATTGCACCAGTGGCACAGTTTGCCAGAATGGCGCTTGTGAATCCAATTGTGGAAGCAAGCAAGACCACAAGGCTTGCGCAGGAAACAAGCTGGTTTGGCAAAATGCTTGCAATGAAACAACTTCCATAATTGATAATTGCGACTTGAAGCCAGATGTTTGCAACAGCTCAAAAGATGCTGTTCTAAGCGAAAACGTTTGTTTCGAGCAGGCGTTGGTTTGTAGCTATAAAACAAGTACTCTTTGTACTTGCGGTTGTGAAAATAATGTTTGCAAGACGCCATGCTGTAAAAATAATTGCACAGAAAATTCTGAAGGCTGCGAAGGAACCAATAAGTGGATTTGCAAAAAAGAAAATGGCTGTTTGAATAAGAAGTACACTGCTTGCCTTTCATCGGAGAAATGCGCGGCAGGCGAGTGTGTGCCAAGTTGCATTGAAGCATGCGCGGAAAACGGGAAAGAGTGCGTTGATAGCGCCTCGTATCATCTCTGCGATTGCTCGCAACCCGGTTGCTGCGTTTGGGGTAAAATAATCGTTTGCCAATCGATGGAAACATGCGATCAAGGTAAATGCGTAACGCAAGTTGAGCCGGCAAAAGCGATTAAATTCGCCAAGTTGGTGGAATGGCCGTATGAGCCGGGCGGAGAGAGCTACTCGACCGCGCTCAATAATGAGCAATATTTGGATGACGAAGAAGCTGATGAAATTCCGTTGCAGTACATTGAAAATTATCAGATCTTCGCGGAAACCAGCGGCCCGGCCCCGACCTTGAAGGTGAATGGCCAGGGCGTTACAATGGTTTATGAAGGAAATAGCTTGTATAGTTATCGCCTCGTTTTCGACGAGACAAAAGAAAACGCGACGAATAATTATACGGTTAAAGTTAATGATAATGGAACTACTGAGAAGGCGGAGATGAAAGTCTTCGTTCAAGCGATTGATTACGCGACTGCGAGCGGAATACTTGGTAGTTTCTTTGGACTTGCTTCTGATAGTGGTTTGAAAGAGTTGGCGGAATTGGAAAAGTATATTGACTCAAAAATTCCATTGAATCCCGTGCTTGAAGAGTATTATTTGGTATATAGCGGTAAAAACTATGATATTGGAGTTTGGTTTACGAAAAATTCTCAAAATGCGTATGAAGCGCATACTTGGGTATATGACACTGTTAATAAAAAGAAACTACATATCATTGATGATACGGCGAGGCATATTGATGATTACAAGATTAAACCGAAGGCAATGTATGAGTACTATCGTTCAACTTTTGATCCAGAATCGTTTGGACGTGGCGCTCCGGTAGAGACTACTAATGTTGTTACAGGTGAAAAAGTTTATGTCACGTTGTCCGAACAAAATAAGGTTGTCAGATTTATGTCCGATCCCCCTTGGAAGACGACTCCGATTGGTTATGACAATGAATATCAAGGCGGGCTGGCTAAGGCCGCCGAAGGCGCAAGAAATTACTTGAAGAAAATGAAAGTTTGGGAATTTAAAGCAAGGCCGGAAACAATGGAAGTTGCTATTGGTGAAATCAAAGGCGGTTCCGGCAAATTGGGAGTGAATTTCGCTCCGGCTTTGAAAGTAGTCGGTAAAGTGTTGGTTGCTTTAGCTATTGCAGATATTGCGTATTCGCTTTATCAAGGTGATTATAAAGCGACCTTGCAGAAAGCAGGCGGGTTGGCCGTTGGCTTGGCTGGTTGTGAGGCAGGTTTGGTCGGCGGCGCTATGGTTTGTTCATGGACATTTTATGGAGTTCCGATTTGCGCGCTTGTTGGTTGTCTTGCTACCGGCATTACTACCGGATATCTTGCATCAGAAGTTATCGGAATTCTATACGAAATCACAATTGAAACAGATCAGGGCGATGAACAATTTGAAATTATGGATGCGCCGCAGTATTTGGCAAGTGAAGGAAAATACGGCGGTTTTGCTTACAATTTGATGGATGAGATGAAATCGACGTGCAACAATGTTGGCTTCTCCACCACAACAATGTGTCTTGATTATAAGGTGTGGCAGGACAATAGCGGATTTATACTTTACGAACCAGATAATGATTTGATTTATCCATCATTCACAGCTATCTCTTCAAATCCGGAGACTGCGACAACCATGCAGATCTACATGGAAAACAATGACGAGTCGCAGGGCTATGTAAAATACAATGATAAAAATTTCTTCGTTTGGCAAGAGAATGGCGGCTACGCGCTTCAACCGATTGATGCTGCTGAAATGCCGTTTGGATTTTACACAGAGTTTACGCTTACGCCGAATTTTGGCATTGATGAGACGTGCGTTTCGCAGTCAAATACTAAGCCGATAGCCAAAGCCAAGGTGATTGACGTTGATTTGGACGAGCAAGCTGAAGTTCCAATTGGCGTTGGTTTGTCGGGAGTTGATTCCTATGATGCGAATAACGACCAGCTGACGTACCTGTGGGAACAATTGGCAGGATTTCCGCTAGAGTATGATAAGAGCGCTACTCATATCAAGTTGAACGTGCCGAAAGCCGGTGTTTACAAATTTAAATTAACGGTCAATGACGGGCAAGTCGAGTCAGCGCCTGATGAAGTTGAGTTCTTAGTTGAAGGCGTCGCAGACGATCCGACAACGCCCAAGTTTGATACCGGCAAGTTCTACGTGAACACGGCCGGCTGTGAAGCAGAGGCAGTCTGGCTGGTGAAAAATCTCCAGCCGGAGCAAGTAACGGATTGCGATGTTAATTTTGGTGACAGCGATGCTCTGGTTGATTGCCAAATCGGAGAGATGCCGACCGGATCAATCAAATTGACCGCAAAGCACGACTACGTTTGGCCGGGAAAATATCAAGCATTGATTATTGTCGTCATGAATGACGGTAAGATTTACAAAGCTGGACGTCAATTTGAAATCATTGATTGTCTTCCAGTTGTTTCTGCGGCTGATATATCTCTGCCCTCTGATACGAGTATGGCTACAGCTGAAGTGCAAACCGCAGTCGATGTTGACGCCAAGGAAGATGAGTCAGTTGAAGTTTGGAATTACGAAGATCATATTTTTAGGCACCCAATCTGCTCTGCTTCCAGCAGCGGTGATTGGAGAAGTCTGTTAATTGTTCTTTTGGGAGTAGGATTCGGGCTTAGCTTGATGAGAGCATCATCTAAGTCTAGGTAAAAAAATAAGCGGTTTGGTCACACCAAGCCGCTTTTGTTTTGCAGTAATTTTTTTTGCTATTGCATAATAATGATTATTGGTTAAACTTATAGTGTAATTATAATTAACCAAGGAGGAGATGATAATCAAACAAATATCAATTTGCCATATCTCGATTCCCCTAATCGTCACCTTTCGAACCAGTTTCGGTTTGATTGACAAGCGGCCGGCGATCATAATCAGGGTTACTGACGATGAGGGAAATGACGGCTATGGCGAAGTCTCTTCTTTGTATCAACCAATCTCCGAGCCGGAAGTGTTTGAAAAGAGTTGGAATTTTTTGATTGATTTTTTGCCACAGCTTATTGGGCTGAAGTTTGATTTGTTTTCTGATATGCAATTGGTTTTATCAAAGGCTCCTGACGGTTTTTCGTTAGCTAAGACTGGAATTGAGGGCGCCTTTTATTGTTTGCTTTCAAATAGACAAAAAATTTCACTACGAAAATTATGGGGCAGTGAAAAAAACGAAGTGGAGGTTGGTGAGAGTATTGGAATCAAGGATTCAATTAGCATAGTCATAGATGAGATCAAAAAGCATCTTGCTGTTGGAATTAAACGTATAAAAATAAAGATCAAGCCAGGCCACGACATTGAAATTATCAACGATGTTAGAAATATTTTTCCTAATTTGTTTTTGGGAGCAGACGCCAACGCCGCTTATTCATTTGATGACGTTCAACACTTAAAGAAGTTGAATGAATTTGATTTAAAATTTATTGAACAACCGTTTGCGGCGGATGATCATCGTTCTTTGTTTGAATTAAAAAAATTGTCAACGATCCCAATTTGTCTTGATGAATCGATTAAAGATTTGAATTCATGTAAAAAATTCGTGGGGAGTGGCCTTTGTGATATTGTAAATATAAAGCCAGGTCGAGTCGGCGGTTACACGAAAGCTAAAGCGATTCATGATTATTGTTTTAGTAAATGCGTTCCATTGTTTGGCGGCGGGCGGCTTGAAACAGGTATTGGAAAAATAACTAATGCCCAATTTTATTCTTTGCCGGGATTTACATTGCCATCTGATTTGACACCGCCAAACCAATATTTCGCCGAGGATATTATTGATTACATTATGCCAATAAAAAACGGAAAGATTGAGTTGACGGAGAATGACGGGCTCGGCGCAAGCGTCTTGGAAGAGAAGATTGAGAAGTACAAAGTTGGACAGAAAATCTTTTCTTAATAGCATGCATACAGTTGACAGCATTGAACGATTATAATAAGATTCACCTTGGTCCTGTTCTTTAACTTCAAAAGGAAAGGATGCGATTATGTCTGCTACAGTTGTCATCGGTGCGCAATGGGGCGATGAGGGAAAAGGAAAAATCGTTGACCTTCTTTCACAAAGCGCTGACTTGGTTGTCCGTTTTCAAGGCGGCGCGAATGCCGGCCACACTTTGGTGGTTAACGGCAAGAAAGTTGTTTTGCATCTTGTGCCATCTGGGATTTTACAACCATTGACAATGTGTCTGATTGGCCCGGAAGTCGTGCTTGATCCTGATGTTTTCTTGGCAGAAGTCAATGAACTTGAAAAGAGTGGTGTTTCTTGTCGAGGGAGACTGTATGTTTCCAGCCGCACCAGTCTCATCATGCCGTATCACAAAGAGTTGGATCGAGCGCGAGAAAAGAGCGCAACGAAAAAAATCGGCACCACCGGCCGTGGCATTGGACCGGCGTATGAAGATCTGGTTGGCCGGCGCGCCATTACCGTTGGCGATTTGTACAAAAGCCGCGCGCAAATTGATGAACAAATCAGATCCGTAATGTTTGAAAAACACGCGCTCATTGGGGCGCATGGCGGGCAGGTTATTGATCCAAAAGTTGTGGTAGATTGGTTTTTAAATTTGGGAAAGATGATGGCTCCGTTTATGATGAATGACATGACCAGCTTTGTCAATGAAATGCTTGATTTTGAGAAGAGAGTTTTGTTTGAAGGCGCGCAGGGGATATTGCTTGATTACGTGAATGGAACATACCCCTATGTAACTTCTTCCCACACTTTGCCGGTCGCTCTTTGCACCAGTTTGGGTGTGGCTCCGCAAAGGATTACTGAAATCATCGGTGTGGCCAAGTGCTACACGACTCGCGTCGGCGAAGGCCCATTCCCAACCGAACTTCAAGGCGAGGAGGCTGAACAGCTTCGTCAGCGTGGAAACGAGTTTGGCGCGACTACCGGTCGTCCGCGTAGATGCGGTTGGCTTGATTTGCCGGCTCTGCGGTATGCCTGCAAGATCAGCGGCGTGACCAAAGTCATGCTCACAAAGCTCGACGTTCTTTCCTATCCCGGAATTGTCAGAGTGAACAATTCTTATCAGCTTGACAGCAAGAAGGTTACGAATTTTAATATCGAACGCATAGCTCGCTACGTTGCGAATAATGAACTGACTTTTCAAGGCTGGCCAAATTGCCAAGCAAGGAGCGCGACGCACTACATTGAACGAGTGGAAGAGTTGCTCGGTTTGCCGATCACAGCTGTTTCTATCGGCGCGGAACGCGAAGCCATGAGATATTTCCATTAAAACAAAAAAGCCGCCTGACAATCAGGACGGCTTTTTTAGTTCAATTACTTTTCACACTTACTGCCGGAACAGCAGCAGCCGGTGAGGCACCAAATCGCGCAGACAATGTAACCGGCGACATAGGCTTGGATGGCTCCGAGAATGAAGCTCATCACATTCATGCCGGAGAAACCGAAGAAAGAAAGTTGAAGCAATTGCAAATGCAATTCTTGCATCGGCTTCAGATAGTAGCTGATGAAGCAGAGAACGAACAACACCAGCAAAAACAGGCCGACGTTGTTGCCATGCTTGAGGCAAGCGCAATCTTTTTTCATAAGATTTGTTGGTTATTTATTAATTTAGTTATAAATTTGGGTGGCGTTATACAGAGTTTGTTTTATAGCGTAGATTCAGTGGTTAGCTCGACAAATTAGTTTATCGTGATGCTCCGCAGGGTTACTTTTTGACGCCCTGAACCAGACGCTACGCGTCGGTTC
>JBBTXH010000113.1:4531-14315 GCA_038062385.1 Patescibacteria group bacterium | reverse complement strand
TTGAAAAAAGAAATTAAAGAAAAATTCATTAAGGACAAAAAAGCGAAATTAAATGTAAATATTATTGAAGTGTCCAATCCGAGTTTGGATGCCAATATTGTCGGTCAGCTCATTAAACTTGATATTGAAAAAAGAATTCCTTTCAGACGCGCGATGAAACAAGCCATGAGCAAGGTGGAAAAGGCCGGCGCCAAAGGAGTTAAAATGCAAATCTCCGGCCGATTGAATGGCGCGGAAATCGCTCGTTCCGAAAAATTGCTTTTCGGCAAGGTTCCCCTGCATACTTTGCGAGCGGATATTGATTATGCCTTGGTGGAAGCTTTTACTTTATATGGTAAGATTGGCATTAAGGTTTGGATAAATCGTGGTGAAGGAGGATTGAAAATATTGAAACAAAATAACAAGAGTGAAGAAAAACAAGTTTAAATATGTTGATTCCGAAGAAAGTAAAACATAGAAAATGGCAAAAAGGACGCGGCCGATTTAGAAATTTGCTGGCGACGAGAGCCACGGAAGTGTCTTTTGGCGAGTATGGCCTCAAAGCCATGACCGCGTCTTGGGTTACTTCAAAGCAAATTGAAGCAGCTCGGCGCGCGCTCACTCACTTTGTCAAGAGAGGCGGTAAGATTTGGATTAGAATATTTCCTGATAAACCGGTTACGCAGAAGGGCGCCCAATCAGTCATGGGTAGCGGTAAGGGCGCGCCGGATCATTACGTGGTGGTGGTTCGACCGGGAACCGTGATGTTTGAAATCGCCGGCGTGACTGAAAAGATCGCGCAGGAATCCATGCGTTTGGCCGGACATAAATTGCCAGTGAAGACTAAGTTTGTTGCTAAGCATTAGGGCTACAAATTACGAATCATACAAATGTTACAAATTACGAATCAGTTACGAAGATAAAATTATGAAAATACGCGAATTAAAAACAAAAGCCAAGGAAGAGTTGGAAAAAATATTTGAAGATGTTTGTGCGAAGAGGCAACAGATGGGTTTTAAGGCTGACAGTAAACAGCTGAAGAACATAAGAGAATTTCGAGAAGTTAAAAAAACTATTGCCAGGATGTTAACGATTGCGAAAGAGCGAGGCGATAAGTTGATTTAGAAATTTTATGCAAGATCAAAAAAAAGAAAAAATAAATAAACAGTTTATCGGTAAAGTGGTCAGTACAAAAATGGCCAAGACTTTGGTGGTTTCGGTTGAGCGGATGGTTAAACACAAGGTTTACGGCAAGCAGTTTCGCGTGACCAAGAGATTCAAGGTGCATGATGAACAGGGCGGTCATAAAGTGGGCGAAACAGTTACGTTTGTTTCCTGCCGACCGATCAGTAAGGAAAAGCGTTGGAGAGTTGTTTAAGCGAAAAAAAAGGGATTATTGGGAAAATTGAGAAAGTTGAGATTATTGGGAAAGGCTTGACACGATTTCTATCCCGACAATCTCAAATATCCCAAACATCTCAATCATCCCATAAAAATATGATACAACATCGAACAATGTTAAAATCAGCTGATAATACTGGCGCGAAAGTGATCCAGTGTATTAGGGTATACGGCGGATACAAGAAGCGGTATGCTCGGTTGGGTGACATTGTGGCAGTAACTTTGAAAGAAGCGAGGCCGCACAGCATGGTAAAAAAGGGAGAAGTCCACAAAGCAGTGGTCGTGCGCATCAGAAAAGAAACCAGACGAGAGGATGGATCATATATTAGATTTAGTGAAAACGCGGTGGTGCTGATTGATCCGAAATCAAAAGAACCGAAAGGTACGAGAATTTTTGGGCCAGTGGCGAGAGAACTGCGCAAAAGAGGTTTTAATAAAATAATTTCCTTGGCGCCTGAAGTGTTATAATTTATGAAAATAAAAAAAAGCGATAAAGTACAAATTTTGAGAGGCAAGGACCGGGTGAAGAGAAATAAAAAGGGAGAAAAAGGCACCAAGGGTAACCAAGGAAAAGTGATTCAAGTGATACCCGCTCGAGAGATGGTGGTGGTGGAAGGTTTGAATATGCGGTTCAAGCATGTTCGTCCGCGCCGTGAAGGAGAGAAAGGACAACGAATTGAATTTCCGGCGCCTTTGCATGTTTCGAAAGTTATGCTCGTTTGCCCCAGATGCAGTCAGCTGACTCGCGTTGGTTATCAACTTTTGAATTCAAAAGAAAAAGGCAAAAAGAAAATCAGAATTTGCAAAAAATGCCAACAAGCCATAGACTAACATTATGAATAATTTAAAAGGACAATATTTAAAGCAAGTCGTTCCGGCCTTGAAAGTCAAGTTTGGGATGAAGAATAGCCTGGCCGTACCTACGATCACCAAGGTAGTGATTAATGTCGGTCTCGGAGCTGGCCTTAAGGACAAGGAGTTTTTGGATAATGTGAAAAACACTTTGAATAGAATCAGCGGACAACGACCGGTTGAGACTCTATCAAGGAAATCAATTTCAAATTTCAAAATCAGAGAAGGTATGGTTATCGGGGTCAAGGTTACCTTGCGCGGAACCAGAATGTGGGATTTCTTGGAGAAATTGATCAAGGTGACGTTGCCACGCGTTCGAGATTTTCGCGGAATTTCCGCCAAGAGTTTTGATGCTCGAGGCAATTACACTTTGGGTTTCAAGGAGTATATCGCTTTTCCTGAGATTCGTCAGGATGAACTGGAAAAATTGCATGGTCTTGAATTGTGCATTGCTACGAACGCCGAAAATCGCGAACAAGGCGAGGCCTTGCTAAGTGAACTCGGTTTTCCATTTAAAAAAGATGAATAAATCATAAATTCGTAATTAGTAGCCATTCGTAGATTCGCAGAAGATTCGTAATTAGTAACCCCTATTATGTCAACCACAGCTCAATACGCCAAATCATTGAAAAAACCGAAATTTTCCTCACGCCTCATTCGCCGTTGTTGGCGTTGTGGTCGCGTGCACGGAGTTTTACGGAGGTTTGGTTTGTGCAGAATTTGTTTTCGCGAGCTGGCGGAACGCGGCGAAATTCCAGGTGTCACTAGAAGCAGTTGGTAAAATCCGGAGGAGAATAAAGATCAATCCCGCCAACGGCGGAGTCAATAAAAACTTATGATGGATCCAATCGCAGACATGTTAACTCGCATTAGAAATGCTTCTCTCACGAGAAAGCAGGATGTTTTAATTCCTTTTTCGAAGGTGAAATTAGCAGTGGCGAAAATTTTAGAAAAAGAAAAATATATAACGGCTGTGGAGATTGTTGATGAGCCGATCAAAGCCATTAAAATACAATTAAAATATCAGAATAAAAAACCGGTTATCAATTCACTTCGCCGAGTCAGCAAGACGAGCAATCGAGTGTATGTCAAAAAAGAAGACTTGCCTCGCGTTTTAAACGGCTTTGGTGTAGCGATTATTTCCACTTCGAAAGGCATGATGACGAATAAAGAGGCGAAGAAAGTTGGATTGGGTGGAGAATTGGTTTGCGAAATTTATTAATTTGATTAGAGTGAAAAGAGTTTAGATACAAGCGTATGTCAAGGATAGGAAAATTACCAATTCAAATTTTAGAAGGCGTGGAGGTAAAACTCGATGGTAGCTTGTTATTGGTCAAAGGACCGAAAGGCGAGACTAAACAAGAGATCCATCGCGATGTGACGATTGAAATGAATGACGCGGAGAAAGTTATTCATGTTAAAGTCGCCAGGCCGGATGATCATCGCCAAAACGCTTTATGGGGATTATTCAGAAGTTTGGTTTTTAATATGATCTGGGGAGCGAAGAATGGTTTTGAAAAAAAACTGGAAATAAACGGGATTGGTTACAAGGCAGCGGCTGGCACCAATAAATTGACTTTGAATGTTGGTTATTCCCATCCGGTTATATTTGAGTTACCGACCGGTATTTCATGCAAAGTCGAGGCTAATATCATCACCATTTCCGGCGCTGACAAACAGCTGGTCGGAGAAGTGGCGGCCAATATCAGAAAAATCAGAAAACCTGAACCGTACAAAGGCAAGGGTATAAAATACAGCGATGAGGTGATTAGGAGAAAGGCCGGCAAGGCTGCGGCCAAGTCATCGTCTTAATTGAGTTTTTATGAAGAATATTCAGAAAATAAAAATAGACAAGATAAATTTGCGCAAGAAGCGGATTAGATTTGGTTTGCCAGGAATAATCGCGAGACCGCGGTTGTCTGTGTTTCGCAGTTTGAAACATTTTTCCGCGCAAATCATTGATGATCAAAAAAGTCAGACTCTTTGTGCTGTACATGACCGTGAACTTAAATTAACAGGCAAGAAGCCGGTTGAAATCGCTTACGCGGTTGGGGAAGAGCTGGGCAAAAGAGCTTTGGCCAAAAAGATTGAATCAGTTGTTTTTGATCGCGGTTCATATCAATATCATGGACGCATTAAAGCGGCCGCGGAAGGAGCGAGAGCTGCCGGATTAAAATTTTAATTTATAAATATGGAAAAGGCGGGACAAAGAAAATTTAAAAAGGGCGGCGCCAGAGATCAAGAATTTGATCAGAAGATTATTGATTTGGCGAGAGTAACGAGAGTTATGGCCGGCGGAAAGCGCATGCGTTTTCGCGCTTGCGTGGCCATTGGAGACAAGAAAGGACGTTTGGGGGTTGGTTTGGCCAAAGGCGCGGATGTGACACTCGCGGTCAACAAAGCTGTGAACAAAGCCAAGAAACAAATGGTTACCATCCCAATTGTTAATGAAACAATTCCGCATGATATCAGATATAAATTTAAAGCCGCGCAGATTTTGATGAAACCAGCCCCAAGAGGAACAGGTATCAAGGCCGGCGGAGCGATTCGGGTTATGTTTGAATTGGCCGGCGTGCCGAATGTGGTGGCCAAAATTTTGGGTACGAATAATAAGATAACCAATGTTCGTGCTTTCATGCTGGCAATTCAATGTTTCAAAGAGGAAGCGATGAAACCACGGAATAAAGAAGTAAAGAAGCAAAAAAGCGAGATAAGCGAGACAAGCAAGACAAGCGAGATAAGCGAGACAAGCGAGACGAGCGAGATAAGCAAGACGAGTGAGACAAGTGAAATAAAAAAGAAAGACGAGTAAATATATGGTTTTAGAATTAAGTAACATCGGGACAAAGAAGAAAAATCGTAAACGAATTGGACGAGGCAATGCTTCGGGCCACGGCACTTATAGTACTCGCGGACAAAAAGGACAAAGAGCGCGTTCAGGAGGCAAGAAAGGTTTGAAAATCAAAGGCTTTAAACAAAATTTATTGAACATGCCGAAGTATAAAGGCATGAAGAGTCCTCGGTTGAAAGCGCAACTAATTATGGTTTCTACTTTGGAAAAATATTTTAAAGACAACGAACAAGTGACCCCGGGAAGTTTATTGGAACGCGGTTTGGTTGAATCAATGGATCGAGCAGTAAAAATTTTAACCAAATCTGCTGACGATAAATTAACAAAAAAATTAGAAATTACCGGTTGCGGAGCTTCTGCTTCAGCTCGCGCTTTGATTGAAAAAGCCGGCGGAAAGATTGTTGAGACGAGCGAGACAAGCGAGACGAGTGAAACAAGCGAGACGAGGAAGCGATAAACCAGAAATATAAATTATGTGGGAAAAATTACTACAAATTTGGCGAGTCAAGGATTTGCGCAATAAAATCCTGTTCGTTTTAGGCATGCTGGTGGTTTTTCGCTTGGCCGCGCATATTCCGATTCCGGGAATTAATTTGGTAAACTTGAGAGAGTTTTTTTCATCAAATCAAATATTCGGTTTATTGAATTTATTTTCCGGCGGTGGCATGCAGAATTTTTCTATTGTCATGATGGGTGTCGCTCCCTATATCACTTCCTCGATTATTTTTCAGCTTTTGGGCATGATTGTCCCAAAGCTTGAAGAAATGTCGAAAGAAGAGGGAGGTCGGCAGAAGATTAACATGTACACACGCTGGGCGACCATTCCCTTATCCATCCTTCAGGCGTACGGCATGATTACGATTTTGAAACAATCGCCTCAACAAATTATTGAAAATTCAGATATCTTCAGTTTGGTGGCCATGCTGATAACCATTACCGCCGGTACGGTTTTCTTGGTTTGGATCGGTGAATTGATTACGGAAAAGAAAGTCGGAAATGGTATTTCACTTTTAATCTTCTCCGGTATTGTGGTTAGTATCCCGAGCGCGATTAAAGAAGTATTGGTGAATTTTAATCAGGAACAGGTGATTAACTTATTGCTTTTCAGCGTGATTGCCCTGATTACCGTAGTGGGAGTGGTAATTATTACCGAGGGTCAGCGCAATATTCCTGTTTCCTACGCGAAGCGAGTGCGCGGCATGAAAATGTATGGCGGTATGAATACGCATTTACCGATCAGAGTGAATACTGCCGGCGTGATCCCAATCATTTTTGCTATTTCCATTATTCTTTTTCCGCCGATGATCGCGCAGTTCATGCTTCGAGCTGACGCAGTTTATGTAAAAACATTTGCGCAAGTAATTATCAACTTATTTAACAATCAAACTTTTTACGGCATTGCTTATTTTTTGTTGGTTTTCGGTTTCACTTATTTCTACACCGCGGTTATTTTTCATCCGCATCAGATTGCCGAGAATTTGCAAAAGAATGGCGGCTTTATTCCCGGTATCAGACCGGGCAGTCATACGGCTGAATATTTGCAGCACACCATCAGCCGTATCACGTTAACCGGCGCGCTGTTTCTAGCGGTTATCGCGGTTTTGCCAATGCTCCTGAATCAAGTTTCCGGCATGCAATCAATGGTTATCGGCGGCACTAGCATTCTCATCGTGGTCAGCGTGGTAATTGAAATCATCAAACAAGTGGAATCCCAGCTCACTATGCGCGATTATGAAGGCTTCTAAAGTTAATTATAGTGAAATATAAAATGCTGGAGTTTTTCCAGCATTTTTGTTATCATTAAAGTGCTACAAATTATGCGCCAAGGGACGCATCCGTTCCTCCATGCCAGAGGCAGGTCGTCCTTTGGCGACTGGCGGACAAATCACTACGTATTTACAAATCGGTCTAGACTGTTCTTTCGTTCATCCGTTTGTAGGTCTATTCGTAACATTTGTAGCCAAAGTTATTATGGCACTGCTTAAGTCACCGCAAGAAATTGAAATACTTAGAACCGGCGGAAAAATTCTGGCGGAGATTTTGAAATTGGTGGCCAAAGAAGCGAAAGTTGGTGTTACCACAGAAGAACTGGATGAGCTCGCAGAAAGAATGATTCGAGAAAAAGGAGGCGAACCGTCGTTCAAGGGATATGGCGATCACGGCCCCTCATATCCGGCGACACTTTGCACTTCAATCAATGAACAAGTGGTTCATGGAATCCCCGGATCAACTGTGTTGAAGGACGGAGATGTTTTGAGTCTGGATATTGGCATGAAGTATCCAAAGAAATGCGGGTTGTTTACCGATATGGCGGTTACAGTGGCGATTGGGAAAATTGGGAAAATTGAAAAAAAATTAATGGGGGTTACTCGACATGCGCTCGATATTTGGTTGAACAAAATAAAGCCGAATGTTGATTTGAACGAAATTGCTCGACAAGTTCAGGAGTACGTGGAGTTAAACGGATTTTCCGTGATTCGCGAATTGGCCGGACATGGAGTTGGTCACGCGGTGCACGAGTCGCCGATGATTCCGAATTACTATTCTCCCAATAGCGAATTTATTTTGAAGGAAGGGATGGTCTTGGCGCTTGAGCCGATGGTCAGCGCCGGCGGATATCGCATCAAAACATTGTCCGATGGTTGGACGATTGTTACTGTTGACAAGAGCGTTTGCGCGCATTTTGAGCATACGGTTGCAGTGACGAAAAATGGTTGCGAAGTGTTGACCAAGTAATAATTTGTAAAAATGTCGCCCTTCGAGTGACCTCAGGGTGACACAACGTTAAAATTATGAACTATTTAGGACTGGATTGGGGAAAAAGAAAAATCGGTGTAGCCATAGCAGAAGGCGAAGTGAAGATTGCCAGCCCGATTTTGGTTTTGAAATATAATGGCGTCAACGAAGCGATGGAAAAAATTAAAAAGTTGATCGTCGACGAAGAAATCAATGTAATCGTGATCGGACGGCCGATGGGACTCAAAGTTGACGCGAAAATTTCAGTTGATTATTTAAATTTTGTTTCGCGGTTAGAAAAGTTAGGTGTTAAGATCGAAGAAGTGGATGAACGGATGACCACGAGAATGTCCATAAGATTAAAAACGCAATTTGATCCGAAGAGAAATAAAAATGATGATGAAGTTGCGGCCGCTTTGATTTTGCAAACATACCTGGATCGTTTGTAATTTGTAAGAATTGTCAGCGTTATATATAGCTTATTTTATAGGTTCAATGATTGTCTCGACAAATTGGTTTATCGCAGTTCTCCGAAGGGTTACTTTTTGACGCCCTGAACCAGACGCTACGCGTCGGTTCAGGGTAAACCAAAAGAGTTCGCCTTTACCGTGAACCCGACGAAGGAGTGGTTTACGGCCGGACCCCGTGGAATACAGGTTTTTATTGGTATAATACAGTAACTGAAACATATATTTATTAAAAAAATGGAAAGAATAAACAAAACTCAAGGAATTGTTTTAGGAAAAAGAGAATGGGGGGAGCAGGATCTGCTTTTTTTTGTTTACACGGAAAAATTCGGCAAGGTGGAGGCCGTGGTTAAAGCCGCTAAAAAAATTAAAAGTAAACTGAATGGTCATTTGCCGATTATGGGTTTATCGGAAATTTTATTTATTGAAGGTCGGACAAAAATGAAAATCATCAGCGCTCATTTATTGAATAATTTCAAATTGGCGAGTGAAGAGGATTTTTATTTTTTTTCAGCGCTCGCGGAGGTGATGATCAAGTCAACGGTGAGCGGAGAGCGCCATGAACAGATTTGGAAAACATTGATTTGGGCGCGTTCAATGATTTCGCGCTCAAATAATTCAGATGAAAAAAAATTGGCTTTGAATATGTTTTTAATCAAGTTGGCAACGATTTCAGGCTATAAAATTTCAGTTGAAAAAAAAATGAACTTGGATAAAGAAATTCAATGTTTGATTGAGCAAGTTCAAGGTTCAGAAGTTGGTCAAATCAAAGTAACAGCGAAAAATAATGGGCGATTGTTCAGTTTTTTGAGAGAATATTATTTAAATATCTTGGAACGGCCGCTTTTGAGTTTTGATTTTATCTGAAATTAATAGAAGTTGATTTATACTGAATAATTAGCTAAATTTATGAGAAACATTGACAGTTGTTGTTACATTGACAAGATGTTTTTCTTATGGTAAGTTAATTAATCAAGCTTACCACAGTGGTTTGCTTGAACTTAGACACCCAAAACCCTAAAAAAGGGAAGGGAGTATCATAATGGAAACGAAGATGCGGAAAAGGTTCAGTGCTATGGCTTTCTATAATCCGAATGGATTCGTTCCTGCGTTCAAGCAGGCCAAGGCATTTGCAGGCAAAGATGGTCGTGTTGCCACGCTCCCGGACATCCTCGAGGCGCGGCTTGCGACTAAGCCAGGCGAGTATCCGTGGGAGTCCTACTTCACTACCATGTCGGCAGAGTATGTTGGTCTCTCGAAGGCGGGCAACCCCATCGCTATCGTGGCTCATGGAGTCGGCCCGATGAGCACGCTTGACGGCGTTCTTGTGGCGTACAGCCACGAGTTCAACGACAAAGAGCGCAACCAGCGAGGCGGTCGTATCTCGCAGGAGGAATTCCTCAAGCTCGAGAGCGGCGCGTATGGCGAGGTGACCATCGTAGATCTCGTCGCTACGTGGAATCGCCGCATCTACCAGTTCAGCAACCACGCGATCACT
>JBBTXH010000113.1:0-4521 GCA_038062385.1 Patescibacteria group bacterium | reverse complement strand
GCTCTGGCAGGCTCGCCTCGGCAGGCAGTGGAAGGACTACGTCGAGTACCACTCGAAGTACGCCAACGACTACCATCGCGAGCGGAACGAAGGTCCCTACGCGCGTCCGTGCATCCTTTCGATGGACGGGGCGTCCAACTGCAGCTACTTCGAACGAGAGATGTTCGATTTCTGGATGAAGGCGACGCCGGGAACGGCCATTGCACACTTGCTTTCGATCGGTGGCCTCATGAACTCACACCACCAGTACTACGAGTACTGGTACGAGGACAGAGAGAACCGCACGAGCATAGCTTCCGAAGTGGACTGCCACGAGTGGTGGAACGGTACGCGGTTGCTCGGTGTTCGGTCGGGAGACAATATCGTGATTCACCCTGGATTGCCTGGCTATGAAAAACTTGTGCAAAAGCATCTTGACCAACTCTGGGGTGCTAACCACAAGGGTGTCAAAGGGACGACCAACGGCTTCTGGCATCTCGTGCAGATGGATAAGCGGTACTTCACCGACTATCCGAAGCAGGGTGATCGAATGGACAACCACGAGCCGGAGTTTCTCACCATCAAGGTAGAGAAGCTCCTCGGAGGACCGAAGCAGTTTCGCACGACTATCGGCGGCTACCACGGCTTCTTCAAGTACGGCATCAATGAGGTGAAGAGTATCGCTCCGTCCGAAGCCAATGCCTACACCATCGGCGATATCAAGATCGAATATAAGGACGGTAACCCGACGCACCACGTCGGACCGGTCACATTCTACAAGGTCGAGGTTGACACTACCCGGCGGCTCATTCGCATGAATGATATCTATCGCGATTTTGAGCTGATTATGTTGCTCGTTGACTAGAAACATGGAACAGTTGGAATTTTATAAATTCGCAAGAGTTAGGTAAGTATGAATCTTGTTCTTTTTCGGGGGGTGGATCATCCACCCTCCGAGCTTCTTCCAGTGAGACTGGAACCGATGAGTCTTTAAACAGCAAGACGAAAAGCTAAATTTAAAATTAAGTTTTAGTGTGTTTTTATCTCGTGTAATGTCTTGAACGATAAACCATTGGATAAACGGCCATCTGTACTGAAGTTTCAATAGCCAAGGAGGAAACAATGGAGAAGACAATGGTTCTGGTTCTTTTTATCATTAATGTTTACGCGTGTTTGCCGGAAGGCCACCCGCCGGTTGAGGGAGGGGGAGTTGAGGTAGAGGGAGAGGATGGGGATGAGGGCAATAAAGATATTGTAGAAACGATAGACTTTGCGTTTCACAATGACGCAAAAGATGATGAGGTGTTGATTGGAATTGATCAGGTGGAATCAAGCGATACTGATCACAACGATCAACAGATTGAGGGGAAGATTGATGGTCATGAAGTTGGCGTTGACTCATTACAAGAAGATACTGAAACAGATGATGGTAAGATAGTTGAGGATGCGCCCTTCGATGCCACTTCTGTCGACGTTGAAACTCTGGCAGACACTCAGGGTGACATCAAGAAGATGGATAGTAATGTGGACACGGAAACAACTGGCGTTGATACATTGATCAGCATTGACACAACGCCGAGCGTGGACACAATTGACTGTCCGCCGGGTTATGTCTATGATCCGGTGGAAGGGTGCGTTTCATTCTGCCCTGCTGATAAATATTTTGAGAGCAAACTCGGCAAGTGCGCGTACTATCCATGTTGCGACCTGGGTGGCCCATGGGAGGTGAACGTACTTGATCCTGATACCATGGATTTCACGGTTTACTCGATTTTCATGAATCAGGCAGTCTCGTATATCTTTGGCGAACTCACATTGTACAATCCGCTGGAGATTTCAGACTGTTATGGTTTACTTGAAAAGAAGAGTTTTTCGCTCAACTGTTCAAACGCAACGTACAAGCTGATTCTGACGGCAGGGACAACCATGGAAACCGAGATTTCAGGGTTCTATAGCCTTGATTCCAAGGAAAATGGCATCAAGAATGGCGCCTTTGTCATGACCAAGACGCTATAGAAAAACTTAAGAGTTCCTTCATGAGGAGCTCTTTTATAATTATTTTACTCTAAATTTAGTAATAATATAAGTATTGACATTTATAATTATTTATGCTATACTGCTTTGTTAGTGTTCATTCAATAACACATAAAAAAGGAGGTCAAGATGCTTACTGGTCTTCTGTTCGTTTTGTTGATCTGTGCATTAGATTTCAAGACGGAAAATTAACAACAAGAAAGGATGGTGCTAGATGGCGAGCTACACAATTCTTCGGGAAGTTTCTGGAGTTCTGGTCAAAGTGCCGAAGCAGGGCGTCAACATGAAGTTCGTTAGTGCGCATGAGTTCACTCCGGAGGGCGCGACCGAGCCTGTGAAAGTACCGGATCACTGGAAGCACGGGCAGATCGTGGACGAGGAGTGTGGTCGCGATCCGAGTGAAGGAAAGGCGATTATGAACCGCCACTTCTACAGACTAGAGTCAGGCGACTTCGGCCACCGGACCGTCGCGACGGTTCGTGTCAGCGAAAAAACCTGCGATGACGGTCGCAAGTTCGTCTTTGTGGACATCACGAAGACGAAGGATGTCGCCCCAGCCAACGAGATGAGCCTCGTTCTGGGGTTCCCGCAGGTTGCCGATGATATCTCCGTCGGTAAGATCACCGTGCTTCGTTTCACACCGTACGTGAAGAAGCTTCGGTCAGAGGCGCTGGCAACGGACGAGCCGAAAGCAGCAACGGCTTGAGGCTGACTTCCCGTGCTGCAAAGTAACTTATAGGTAAGTTCTTGCACCGCGGGAATTGCGAGGGGAATTGGACAACGTCCTACAGAGGACAATTTGAAAAGAAAGGACGGGATCAATGAAGTAGAATCTCACAGACATAGCTCCGCGGCGTCAACTGACGCCGCGGAGATTCTTTTTAAAACGTAAAAATATAAAATTATAAAAATAGATAAAATAAAATTCCGCTGTTTGATAACAGCGGAATTAATGTTTTAAATCAATCCTTTCCAAGGAACAATATTTTCTTCAACCAGCTCAAGATGCGGGTGGCAACCTTCAACGGGTTTGTTTTTATAAATTGTTATTGAAGCGTTTTCAAAAACACCCGCCTTATATTTGGCCATCACTTCGGCAATTGAGAAATGATGAATCAATCGTTGAAATAGAATCAGCCAATGTCCGTGTACCACCATAATCACATTTTTTCCATCGCAATCACGACTCAACGTACCGAGAAAACTGTGAATGCGCAGTTCCACATCCGGCCAGTTTTCTCCGCCGAGCGGGCGATAGTGGTAGAGGCCTTCGCGTGCTTTTCGCGCCAGTTCGCCAGGGAATCTTTCTTCAATTTGATCATTGGTCATCGTGTGATAGATGCCGCGTTGCGCTTCCGCCAGCCTCGGATCTTCGTATAAACGAGGAGGTTCGTAGAATTTTGCACTTGGCAAAATTATCTGCAGAGTTTCGCGTGAGCGTTCATAATAAGAAGCATAACGAACATCAAAGAATAGCGAGAGGTCATATTTATTATTGCCGCCAAAGTATAATTGCAGATATTCCTTTGTTTTCTCCGCCTGCCGTCTGCCGCGCGGAGTAAGAGCATAGGCGTACGTGGCCATTTCAAATTGCGCCCGTTCATCCGCAGAGCGCAAATTGCCTTCTGATTCAGCATGTCGCACCAGCACCAGCATATTCGGCCAGCCCATTTGTCCTCCCTCCTATTCCAGAACAACGAAAGCGTCTTTTTCAGGGTTGAATTTCTTCACCGCAACTTCCACTTTCCATTTGTTTTTAGTAATCGAGCATAGTTCTTTAAGGGTAGAAAGCGCGAGTGAGTTTGCTAACTTTTTCCGAACATCAAGCGTGCGTTCAGATTTATCGAAAAGCAATTCCACAATAATAATTAAGGTGTTAACAGGAACTACTTGAGGGACAACCTGCTCTCCCCCGAAACAAACAATGACATCATTGGTAATTAAATCTAGTTCTAGAACCGCACCAACATCATTTTTGATGTTCCAAACGAATTCAGGACTTCTCAGCTTTTTAGGATAGTTCCAAAAAGTTACGAGCGGCATGTCTCCCTCCTCTTGTTAGATTTGTTTGCCTTTAATCTTGTCCTGCACCACTGCTCGGTCAAGATGGTCGGTAGCTAACGGATACTCGTTGAACAAAGATTCATTGTCATCAAAATCGCTCGGCGATTCATACTGGTTTTCTCCGGCTTGCCCAGAACTCGAGCCTGCTTGCGCGCAGGCAGGAGTAGCGAGTAGTTCTGCGGGAACAGGTACATCAATGTTTGAATAATCGGCCAGCTCATTATATTCATCAACGGACAGGAGCTCGGCTTTTCTGAATTTCAGAGGCCTTTTTTTTGGTGTGTCATTCATGGCTATATTCCTTGGGTGGTTGTTAATGTTCATGTCTTTTTTTCGACGATACTACATCTTAGCAGAAAGAAATAAGAATGTCAATATTAAAAAAGAGACTGTCGCACGGAAGTGATAATGTCATACTTGAGGGAAGTTAAAATGTCATACCTC
>JBBTXH010000112.1:0-3585 GCA_038062385.1 Patescibacteria group bacterium | reverse complement strand
CCTTCGACGCGGCTTCCGCCGACGCTAAGGCTTTGGCGGACAAGCAGGATGACAGAACAGTTCCGATTGAAGAAGTGAAAGCGCCGGTTAATGAGACGACTCTAAACGCCCCAGCAGTTTAATTTTATGGTTAAAGCGAAATTATACAATCAAACGGGCGAACAGCAGGGAGAGATTGAACTCAATCCGGCGATTTTTGAAATAAAACCGAAGAAGTCTTTGGTTCATCAAGCAGTGATTGCGCTTTTGGCCAATCGCAGACATGCCATTGCTCATACCAAGACACTCGGTGAAATTCGCGGTGGCGGCAAGAAACCGTGGAAACAAAAAGGCACTGGCCGCGCGCGAGCTGGTTCTACTCGTTCTCCTCTTTGGGTTGGCGGCGGTATTATTTTCGGTCCGAGAAATATCAGAAATTTTTCTTTAAGGATAAATAAAAAAATGAAAACCAAGGCCTTGCTTATGGCTTTGTCAGATAAGGTTAATGAACAGGCGCTTTCTGTAATTGATAAGTTGGAAATGAGTAATTTTAAAACAAAAACCATGGTTGATTTATTGAAAAAGATTAATTTTACCAAAGGAACTTTGTTGGTGGTTGATAAAGCAGACAAAAAAATTACCAGCTCGGTTAGAAATATCGTTAAAACCGAATTGGTCGCGGCCAACAGTTTAAATGTTTACGACGTGATGAGGTTCAAAAATATTTTATTCACCGAGTCAGCGCTCGCGAAGGTTGAGCAGGTTTATTTGAAGAAAAAGTAATATGGGAATTTTGAAAAATATATTTAAAAAATCAGGCACTGATGAAAAAAACGATCAGGTCGTTAGTGTTGTCTCACCGATTGAACCGGTTGCAGCAACAAAAATCGCAGCTGTGAAAAAAACTGAAGAAAAAACGGCTAAAGCAAAACCCGCAGTTAGCAAGGTAAACAAAAAGACCGATAACGACGTGTACAAAATTATTTCAAAACCACTCATTACGGAAAAAGCCACTGACCTCACTGCTCAAAATAAATATTGTTTTGTGGTGCCGAACGGGGTTAATAAAAGTGAAATGATCAAAGCGATTATAAATCTTTACGGTATAAAACCGATTAAAATAAATTTTATTAAACGAAGAGGAAAAAATGTTCGCTACGGACACAGTCAAGGTGTGACTAAAGAAGTAAAAAAGGCGATTGTCACTTTAGCGCCTACGGATAAGATTGAGCTTTACGAAGGAGTATAATAAATGGAAGTTAGAAATTGGAAATTGGAGGTTGGAGACGAAATGTTGAAAAATTAAAAATTATATGGCGATAAAAGTTTATAAACCAAATACCAGCGCGCGGCGAGGCATGAGTATTATTGACCGCTCACATCTGACCAAGAAAAGGCCGGAGAAGAATTTGGTTACCATCCTTAAAAAGAGCGGCGGACGCAATGTTCACGGCAGGATTACGGTTAGACACATTGGCGGCGGCGAAAAACAGTTTTATCGCCTGGTTGATTTTAAACGAGACAGATTTGATATTCCGGCTAAAGTTGTGGCCATTGAATATGATCCGAATCGTACTGCGAATATTGCGCTACTTTTTTATCGCGATGGCGTGAAGAGTTATATTGTCGCGCCCGATGGTTTGCAAGAGAAAGACACAGTTATTTCATCAAAAGGCAAAGTGGATATTAAAACCGGCAATTGTACGGCGCTCGAAAATGTTCCGGTCGGTACTTTGATTCATAATATTGAGAGAGTGCCCGGTCGTGGAGCAGAAATGGCGCGTTCAGCTGGCTCTTGGTGCAAGCTGATGGCTATTGAAGGACCTTACGCGCAACTGCGCTTGCCGTCTTCTGAAATTCGTTTGGTGCCGAAAGAATGTCTGGCAACCTTTGGACAAGTTAGCAATCCGGAACATATGCATGTAAGTATTGGTAAGGCCGGTAGAAAGAGACACATGGGTGTGAAGCCAACGGTTCGCGGCAAAGTAATGAATCCGGTGGATCATCCGCATGGTGGTGGCGAAGGTCGCAACCCGATTGGTCTCAAGCATCCGAAAACGCCTTGGGGCAAACCGGCGCTTGGCGTGCCGACCAGAAAGCATCACAAGAGTTCAGATAAATTTATTTTAACGAGACGGAAGAGGAGAACGGAGTAAGCGGTTAGGATTAGAAGGATGAGGAGGATTGGGAGGATTATTAGGACGTTTAGGAAGGTTAGGATAAGAATTAGAAATTAGAACAATTAAAATAATTAGAATAATTGGAGCTGTATGTCCAGAAGTTTAAAAAAGGGTCCATATGTTGATGAACGATTGCTGAAAAAAGTCAGTCTGGTTAGGGCTGGCGAGAAAAAGGTTATCAAGACTTGGGCGAGAAGCGCGGTGATTACTCCGGAAATGGTCGGACATACTTTTGGCGTGCACAATGGTAGAATTTTTATTGAAGTTTTAGTGGTTGAAAATATGGTCGGACATCGCCTTGGTGAGTTTTCATTAACGCGTAAGTTTGTTTCCCATGGCGGCAAGATGGCCAAGGAACAGGCCAAACCGGCGACTGCCGCTCCAGCCCCGGCCGCTACTAAAGGAAATAAATAAAGGTAGGATGATTGAGATGTTTGGGATTATTGTGAAGTTTGGGATACAATTTGTGTCAGGCTTATCCCAATAATCTCAACTTTCCCAATTTTTCCAAATATCCCATTTAATAATTATGAAAGTCAAAGCAGAAATAAATAATATTCATATTTCACCGCGCAAGACGAGATTGGTTGTTGATCTTGTTAGGGGTTTGGATTTGACTGAAGCTCTGCAACGTTTGGCTCTTGTTAACAAGAGAGCGGTGCGACCGGTGCAAAAATTGTTAAAGTCAGCTTTGGCCAATGCGGAAAACAATTTTGAATTGCAAAAAAGTAATTTATATATTAAAGAAATAATGGTGGGCGCCGGACCGACTTTGTACCGCTGGATGCCGAAAGCGCATGGTAGCGCGACACCGCTTCGTAGGCGCACTTCACTTATCAAGGTTATTTTGGGAGAGAGAGTGGATACGCCGGAGCGAAAAGGAAAAAAAGCAAAGAAAATAGACACTGTTAAGATGGACGAGAAGTTGCCGGATAAAGTGGAGGAAGCTGTGCATTTAAATGAAAAGGTGCCCTTCGACGCGGCTCAGGGTGACAAAACAATAAAAACTGATGGCAAGAAACACGTCGCACGATTGGATCAAACACAGCAGACAGGACGTCCAGTAAAGAAGGAAAAAGGTTTATTCAAAAAAATGTTCAGACGCAAAGCCGGTATGTAAAAATATAGAGGTTAGAATTTGGAGATGGGAAGTTGGAGTGCGATACAGGATGCGCGATACAGGATACACGATACACGTTACACCCAGCACTACTCGCTACGGCTCGAGTTCCGGGCAAGCGATATACGATACACGATACACGTTACACGACAAAACTATGGGAAAAAAAATAAATCCAAAAGCATTCAGATTAAGAAACACGAAAACCTGGGATTCGCGCTGGTTTTCAGTTAAAAATTATAGCAAGCTTTTGCGAGAGGATCTGGAAATTAAAGAATTTTTGAAAAAAAAGTTGAGCGCGGCTTT
>JBBTXH010000111.1:0-17479 GCA_038062385.1 Patescibacteria group bacterium | reverse complement strand
TTCAGGCTTGAAAATCAACATCACGGACAAACCGCAAGATGGCCGTTTTAGCATTAGCTCAACCAAAGAAAAAATCGATGTTCGCGTTTCTTGTCTGCCAACAGCCTGGGGCGAGAGCGTAGTTATGCGTCTTTTGAAATCATCAACCGCCAGTTTGAGTTTTGAAGATTTGGGTTTGATTGGCAAAGCTTATGCTGACTTAAAAGTTCAATGCGAGCGACCGAACGGTATGATCATTGCCACCGGTCCGACCGGTTCTGGTAAAACAACCACCCTCTACGCCATATTAAACAAACTAAACAAGGAGGGCGTAAAGGTTATCACACTTGAAGATCCGGTTGAATATAAACTTGAAGGCGTGAATCAAAGTCAAATAGACCACAGCCGCGGTTATTCTTTTGCCGACGGCCTGCGTTCAATGTTACGTCAAGATCCGGACGTGGTCATGGTCGGTGAAATGCGCGACCTTGAAACAGCTGATGTGGCGATTAACGCGGCCTTGACCGGACACCTTGTCATTTCAACCATTCATACAAACAGCGCCAGTGGCGCGATCCCTCGCTTTCTCGCCATGGACGTTAAACCATTTCTGTTGTCTCCGGCTTTGAACGCGATCATCGGACAAAGATTGGTGAGAAAAATTTGCGAAAAATGCAAAAAGGAAATTCAGCTTGAAGAAAAAACGCTTGAACGCGTCAAACAAATTTTATCGGAAATACCGGAAACCCACCCTGATCGGCCGAAACTTGATAACCTGAAATTTTATCAAGGAGCCGGTTGTGAAGTTTGCCACCAAATCGGCTACAAGGGCCGAGTCGGCGTTTACGAAATCATGATTATGACCCCTGAAATTGAGAAATATATTTTAGACAATAAGGTCTCTGAACACGAGTTACAACAAATGGCCATCAACGGTAACATGCTGACCATGGTTCAGGACGGCCTCATAAAAGCGCTGAATGGAGCGACTTCCGTGGAGGAAGTCTTCCGCGTCAGCGAATAATTTTTAGTTATTTTATATGAGCGTCGATGCTGTAAATTCCAACTTCCCGGTGTCCCCGGAAATAGTGGAAAGAAATCTTCAACAATTATTTTCCGATTATTTAAATATTGAACCGCGACAAATAAAAATTCAAATCCCAAAACTGGAAACCGCGCTTGCGGCCATACACTGTTCTCCCGGCGATAAAAATTTTGCGGAGTATAAATTTTTGTCAGCTGTTTTCAATCATGAAATGCATTTGGCTCTGCAAACTGATTTTTTCAACTTTACTATGAAGCGCCTGCCGTTCGGAAAAAAACCTACCGCTCTGTCTGAAAACGAAAAAACCGCGATCAAAAATGAATTCCCGCAGGTATCTGAACTGGAAGATCGGCTGAATAACAGCATCGCGGCCTACCGGCAAGCAATAAATGGAGATTTCAATTTAGCAAAATCTATTCAATCCTCAGATGCTATGGCCCTGCTCGCTGACTTGCTTTATCGCAAATCATTCATTTCTCCGCCTGACAAAAAAATTGAACTCCAAAAAGAAGCTGATCTGCTCTATGTACAATTATTTTCCAGCAAAATTATTTCAATTAACGCCGGAAAAAAATACGAATATAAACTGATTTTCGCTTTACGAAAAATAGCGCGAGCTTTTAACGCCGATCACGAAATACACGTCGAACATGGTTTGCCGAGAGAAGATCTAAGAGGGCAGAAAATCGACTTAAAAATAATCATTGACGGCATTACTTATCCTATTCAGCTACTGACTGCTTCTGACGACGCCTATGTCAGAGAATTTAATGATGAGTTGATGAATAAAAAGAAAAACCAGATGAACGTCGGCACAAGCGTTATAAGATTAACGCCGCGAGATATAGATAAAGCAATCGCCAATCCAAATTTGCGGAGCAGTAAAACATTGATTCAAATAATTGGGGAAGAACTGTTCGGGCACAGTCCTGTTCAAGAGTTAACAGAATCCTTTGTTTCCAGTTTTATAAAGGAAACAAGCGCGAAAGCGCCAGTTCCCCAAGTGCTTTCAACTCGCGGCCTTGAACAAGCGATACAAAGAAATATCAATGTTAAAACCCTTGTTCAACTCGGACTTCCAGCTGATTCAATGGTTGAAATAACAACCAGTAAGAGAACCTTAGTCGGAGTCATGAAAACCGCTTTTTCCGCCAGGGAGCTTGCCTGCACTGAGGAAGACTTAAAAAACCCATCTATGGCTTTAATTGAAAATCTCAAAAATCTTTTATAAGAAAAAAGGAGTTACATGGTAACTCCTCAATTGGTTATTTATTTTTGCAGAAAGACAATGGTAAACCCCTTTTTGCGCCCTTGACTTTGATAATGATATCGCCTTTCCTCACTCTTTTTCGCGGAACAACCCGAGCACCACTGGCAGCAAGGATTTTTACCAATACTTCTCTCCCTTGATTATCTTCTTCGGGAACTTTTATAGACATTCCGCCTCCTCTCTTAGCCGCATCCATGCAGCGGATTTCGTGTCAGGATAAATCCACCTTAACGTATTTATCAATTCATGTCAAGGCTTCTTCTTCAACCCGCCTATTCATGGCGCGATTGGCTGAAATCATAGCCGAATTGCATGTACAATATCGGATTTACCACCGCGATCTACATTCGGGAAATGTCATGATTAATTTGGCACAGCCGAATGATCCGATAATCATTGACTTTGGCGACGCGACTAAGCAGCTTCTGTCATCAGAGGATCCTTACCGTGAAATAGTCAGAGGCAAATCAAGGATCTATCCTAATGACTTGGACAATATTCGCGAACTTCGCATTGAACTGCAAAAATATCTCAAAAAGAAAGGAGTGAAACTATGACAATCAGACTGCCTGACAATCTGACCACGCTCGTGGCCGAGGCGACAAGAAATCTTTTGTCCATGCCGGAAACGCCAAGCGTTTCTTTGCCGAAACCTTGGTCTGGTTTCCACGTTACCTTTATTTTGCCGAGTGATTCGTCCACTATCTTCAAAACTTTCACGTTGCAAGAATTGAACTTGGCGGAGAGTGCAGAACAAAAAGATAAAAAAATATTTTTGATTTGCGCCGACCTTCTCGGGGGTGCCTCCAATACACCTTTTGCATCCGTCTGACAGTTCGATAAATCATAGAACAAAAAATTCAGCCGCAGAAGACGTTATCAACGCCTTCTGTTTTTATTTCATTGCGAATGGTTGCCGGCAGGCGATTTGACTGGTATAATCAATTCAGCAATAAAATACGACATTTTCGTTTCTTTTAGAAAGCTACAAAACGTTTATGTTAGACAGATTATTCAAAAAAAACTACCCTGAAAATAACGGCATATACAATTGCCTAAAAAACGAATCTTTTTCCGACCTGATCAAAAAAACGGAAATGGAAACATATTCAAAGAGAGCTGACACGTTCGAAGAAGAAAAAATGCTGAATCTATCTGTGGCGCATCAGCAAATTCTGGCTCCATTTCTTCAATATCCAAAAAATTCAATTTTTCTGGAATTGGGCGGAGGCGACGGGCGTTTTGCTTTTTATTTAATGAAGAACGGCTACCAAGTTATTGAGTCAGATATCGCGTTTGGTAGTGTTCAAAAAGTGAAATCAATAGCAGAAAAAAATAATATTCCAAACGGACATTACGCGGTCATTGACGCGGAGACATTGCCATTTAAAGATAATTGTTTGGACGGAATTTTCATGGTCGCTTCCCTGCACCACATCCCAAACGCAAAAAAGGCAATCAAGGAAATCGCCAGAGTATTGAAACCAGACGGACATTTCTTAATCTTGCGCGAACCGGCCTCATGGCAATACACCATCTTCGGACCAATATTCAAATTAATGCGAACTGTTCTACGCAAAAAAAACAAAAACGAAATTTCTTTGGCTGATGACGAGACTAAAGGCTTTTCCAAAAAAAATCTCCAAAAAATATTATCTGAAAATTTTACGAATTTTAATTGCAAACCAGTGCATTATCTCGGAAAATTTTACAACAATTTCCTGATTTTGCTGGATAAGTTTACCGGTAGAAAACATGTCGCCAATTCAACATTTAAAAAACTGCTTCAGTTAACTGACGAACTGATCGCCAAAACCCCTTTGCTCAGGAATTTCCCTTGGGATTGGGACATTTCCTGTCAAAAAAAATAAAAGCCGAACCAATGGCTCGGACATCCTAAATTCACTCTATTTTTAGCCTCACTTGACAAGAAAGCAGTTATAGCCTAAGATGGTCAATTCATGATAGAAAGGAGCTAGCAATGGCCGAAAAAAGAGATGTTGCCGGAGCAAAAGTCATCCCTTTAACAGACGAACAAATCATGCACGACAAAGCGCGCCGAATCATGGCGCGCGAAAGGAAAAAAAATCCGCGAGTAGTTTTGTATCCGATAGAAGAATTGATTGATACGGCCTTTTTTCTCTTGGACCAACGCCAAAAAGAAAGAAAATCAAATTAGATTAACGCAACAAAAGATGTTCAATTTAAGACAGAAAGGAGATAGCAATGACCGAAAGTAAAGAAGTAGCTAACACCACCGAAAACGCGAACATTATTCCATTGACCGATTTAGCGATTTTGACTGACAAGGCGCGTAGAATAATGGCAAGAGAGAGAAGAAAAGGATCCAAATCTCTTCTTCTTCCGTTTGCTGAATTGTTCCAAGCAGCCGTGGATCTGGATCGGCGTCATGTTAAAACCGGCGAGAAACAAACAAAATAAAAGAGGCGAACATCATCGCCTCTTTTTTCTTTTCAATTGCCATTTAAATTGCTCTCGAACGATACTCCTCTTGATAAGATTGAATCTTGTTTAAAAGCTTTTCATAAGCCCCTAGCGTTTGTCGGAAATATTTTTTTGATCCTTGATCCGCTGAAGTTTCTTTTTCTCGCAACAAAGAGATAAACTTTATAATCAAACTTTCCATCTGTGAATAAACGCTGCGTTTAAATGCCGCCAACAGCTTGTTATCCGCGGGCGTTCTTTCCCGTTCTTTTTTGGACATCGCCATCATATAACGCTTCACATTATTCGGTTCAACCCAGACTACTATATTGGGCAAAAACATTCCTTGTTTAAATACTTGTCCCTCTTTTCGTTTGTTCGGAAACTGATGATATTTTACTTTCGACAATTGACCCTTGTTCAAAAGATCTTTAATCGTTAATAATGCTTTGACGACGTTTTCCGATTCTCTGGTCAAACCAGCTTTAACGTCAATGGAGAAATGAAGCGCGGGCGCGCTATTCTCATCGTATAAAGTAATAACCAAATCCGCGCCGTTAAATAAGTCATCATAACGACTGCCGGGCGAAACAGCTTGTTCGTCTTGATCAAACAGCTCGCCGCTGTCAATCAATTCCATGACGCAATATTCGGCGTACAACTCTTCATCTCTACCGCCGCCGCCAATAAAAATTTCTTGGCTGCGTTCTTTGGTTTTTTGAGCATCAGCGTTCACTTCAGCTCTTGAATAAGGCCCGCGATTTTCAACACTAAAAGCGTTAAGATCTGGTTTGCGGTCTTCAAACTTTTTCTTAATCTCCGAAAACTTTTTCTCCGCTCCTTCAAATGTTACAACCACCGGAATCTCTGTTGGCATATGTGCAGTTAGTAAATAAACTCTCTTGTTTTTTGGTTGATGTTGTTGATTAAAATCTTTTTACATCTTATCCCTTTCTTTCGGCAATAATCCAACAGCGCTCCGCCCCACTCCACCAAACAAATCGTATCATGTTCTCCGAAATATTCCAAAGCGCCGATATTTTCCAAATCATTCAAATCCAAACCGCGATACGCGTCAATGTGCACTAATACTTTTATATTTTTTTTTATTTTTATATTTTCACTTTGCCCGCCATAGCTTTTAGCGGAGGCGGATATTTTATAAACCTTCATCAAAACAAACGTCGGGCTGGTAATTGTGTTTTTTACACCCAGTCCTGCGGCAACTCCTTTGACGAAAGTTGTCTTGCCCGCGCCCAAATCTCCCATCAACAAAACCACTTCGCCTCCTTTCAAACTTTTAGCGATTTTTTTTCCAAAGCTAATTGTTTCTTTTGGTGAATTAGTGATTACCTTCATATATTATCTTGATTTTAATTCCCAATTTACGTCAGCGGTCAATGCAAACGGGCTAATAAAATCCTTTCTCTTAATGTGATAATAAGCGGCTTTCGCGATCATGGTCGCGTTGTCTCCGGTCATTTTCAATTCCGGTACAACCAGCTTAACCTTATTAATCGTCATTCCGGACAGCCTCGTCCGCCATAGCTTCAGCGACGGCGGAAATCCGGAATCTATGGCCTCAGCCAATTGCCTGCGCAATTCCAGATTCGCGCTCACCCCGCCACCAAGCACTACGGTTTTTGCATTATACTTTTTCACTGCTTTCAATGTTTTCGTCACCAAAACATCAACCACTGCCTGCTGAAAATCAGCCGCCAGGTTTACTCTCGCATTTTCAAGTTCATCCCCTTTCAATTTCAACTGACAATCTCGCCAAGCATACAACACCGCTGTTTTCAACCCGGAAAAACTCATTTGTAAATCATTTGACCTTATCATCGGCCGAGGCAGAGTAATGTTCCTTTGCTCCTTTGTCACCCTGAGGCCACTCGAAGGGTGCCCTTTCGCTTTTGCGATATATTTTCCAATCACCGGCCCGCCCGGATAACCTAATCCTAAAATCTTGGCGACTTTATCAAACGCTTCACCGGCCGCATCATCAATCGTTCCGCCGATTATTTTATATTTCAAATAATTTCTGATTAAATAAATTTGCGTGTGCCCGCCGGAAACAACCAGTCCGATAATCGGCAATTTCCATTCTTTAACTTTATTTTGTCCGGAAAAAATATGGCCTTCCAGATGATTAACTTTAATTAACGGCTTTTTGAAAACATAAGCAAGTGTTTTCGCGGTTTCAACGCCAACATGGAGCGAACTCATGAGTCCCGGACCAGCGCAAACCGCGATACAATCAATCTTTTTCCAGGAACAACGCGCCTCTGCCAATGCTTGCTGAATAATCGGCAAAACAACTTTTATGTGAAGTCGCGCCGCCACTTCCGGCACCACCCCGCCGTATTTCGCGTGAACCTTTACTTGCGATGAAACGATATTTGAAAGAATAAAAAATTTTCCGCATTCCACTTTCACCACTGACGCGGCTGTTTCGTCGCAACTTGTTTCTATGCCAAGTATAATCATAATTATCAGTTCACTTTACATTATAATTCAAAAAACTTCAATAACCAAGCAAACTTGCTCTTTTGTTGCCTTTTACCATATAATGTTGATAGTTCAAATTAATCCTGCACCTATGAATTTCTTCAAAACTTTATTCAACAGACCGCCCCAGCCAGCAACACCAGATAAACCAAAAGTTGAACAAGAACAAAAATCAGTCATAGACAACTGGATTGAAACTGAATTCAATGCAGAATATGACGCGCAAATCAAAGTTTTGCTTGATTTGCACTTGCTGGATCTTTTACCTGATTCAGAAAAAATGGGTATTCGAGGAATTGATGGCAATGAATATCCAGTTCCGTCGAAAGAAGCTATTGTTGCGGAAATAAAAAGCAATCCGGAAAAATATGAAACGAAAATCAAGCAGGGTTTTGTAAAAATTCAACTCACGCCGTTTGCGTTACCGCTGGAGAGATTAACAGCAACTTTAACACTCTCCCTTTTAGATCATTATAAAAGAAAAAAACTTCTTGTATCTAATTTGAATCGATTATATCCGGATAAACCTATTGTTTTGAACACAAAAGAACCTGTTGTTGTCAACGATAACTGGATTGACCCCAGCCAACCGGAAGGAAAGCGCGGCGCTGACACTACCGGACAAAGCGTCTATTATCCCACTTTTTTTGACGGTACTCTTCATGGAGGATATACAAAGGCGGACATACTAAAAGTCCAGAAAAACTCGCCTCTGGCTGGTTGGGAAATAAAATTAATGGAGCCAATCGATAAAACATTAATGTCCGAACAAATAAAATTCAAACTGGAACATAGCGGCAGGCAAAAAATGGCCCTAGATAAAACACCGGAACAATACCTGGATTTGCTTCAGACCGACCCGCAATATGCGGGAGAACAAGGTCTGACCAATGAAGATTGGCTGATGCAATTTCTGATTCATCTCGAGCAAACCAACCAAATAATTGATGATTCTTCGGGGGGCAATCGCACCTGTTTACTTATTGGATCATTCAACCCAATGATGCTTTATGTTGGCTCCGCTTTTTGGGAAAGTCCTTCTTATAATTCACCCAAAAAGCATGCGGAATTAAATTGTTGCACATTTAATTTTCAATATAACAGAGCAGGATTTCGCACTGCTGTGCTGGTTAGACCGGAACTGCCAAAACGTCCGACTGTGAAACGGTTAAGTTATACTGACTAATAAATATTATTTAAAAACATAAAAACCATCGAACGATGGTTTTTTATTACCCAAAATAAATTTATCTTCCGTACCCTCATCCTCATCCCCTTCCTCTCCCTCAAATGGTGACCCCACCGGGAATCGAACCCGAATTTTCAGGATGAAAACCTGATGTCCTAACCGTTAGACGATGGGGCCACGAAGTAGATGCAAAGGCATCACTTCGTGGCAAGCCCTGCATCTTTATCGTTTTAAAATTTTTGTTTTGTCTGAATGCAGTTCGGGCTTGCCGTGAACTGAACCGGAGTTCTAGTTCACGGTTCTGGGCAAGCCCCATCGAACGGAGAAACAAACCTTAAACTCAACCGCAAGCGCTGTAATAATATCAAAGAGAAGCAAAGAGGTCAAGTTTGTGTATATTAACAGTAAACGAAAACGGCCATTGACAAATTGTTTTGATATGTCTATAATCAGCTATTCTAATCTTGGTCATTAACATACGAAAGGAGGAACAAATGGGTGATCTGAAACGCCTATTCAGCAAAAATGTTCCAGAATCTGTTCGATCAACTGTATTGGGTCACGTCAAAGGCAACATCATCTTTGCCATAACATTTTTAACCCTCGCCGTCGTGACTCTCATCAGTGGCATTACGCTATCCAGCTATTATCAAAACATGGGGATTGATGATATTATTGCTCTATATACCTTGTTCATTATTTTTATTTTTGGCGCTTGTCTTTTTCTGTGGCGTGCCAGAAAAGGCCTGAAATATTATCACACGTTACCAAAAACACCTAGCGAACAAGGGGGAAACAACAATGGATAAAGATATTCGAGAATTTCAACGGTTGAGTGCCATAGAGCATTGCGGAATAAATACCATCTTGGTTGTTGTCCTTTCGCTTACTACAGTAGCAACGGTAATTGGAACGATTGTGCTATGTATTCTTCGCCCGGATATTGCCGTAGGTCTCATCGGTTTATTGGTAGTAATGTTCCTTGCTCAAGTAATAACTATTTTGCATGCGATCAATCACGTCATACAGTGGACGAAGTATTGCAACCAACTTCCCAAGGAGTAACAAATGAACGAACAACTTGAAAAGCTGATCCGTTCTCAGCATAATGACACTATTGCATTTCTTCGACAAAGCACACAAGAGAACATCAAAGACTATACTCGTCTGTGTGTGACGTGCACCATATTCGCAATCATCACTTTCATTGCCAGCTCCATATTGTTTCACTACCGGCCGGATATTGGCAAAGATATTGTTTATCCAGCTGTTATTCAGTTCGCAGTCTGTACTGGTGGAGCTCTGCTGGCAAGACACCATGCCAGGCAATGCCGGGGATTCCTTGCCACCCTTCCAAAGCCACCGCAGTAACAAATACGAAGCTCTTCAAAAGAGCTTCTTTATTTTCCCATCTGCCCTTGATTTTTTTCATAAAATGAACTATTCTTCTTATTGTAACTATTAAATTTCAAAGAAACCTCAATTTTATGGGAGTTCCAAAACACCGAAAAAACAAGTCAGCCGTGCGCATCAAACGCGCTCATCTCGCGCTCAAAACGCGTAAACCGATTCTTTGTTCCAAATGCGGCGGCGCCATTGCTTCGCATTGCGTTTGTCCAACCTGCGGATATTACAAAGGCAGACAAATTATTAAAACCAAAGCTGATGTTAAACTTAAACGCGAGGAAAAGAGAAAGAAGCAAGAGCAAAAAGAAAAAGAACGAATGCAAAAATTAAAAAATAACTAGTTTTCCGCTACAAATTACAAATCACTACAAATTTACAAATCTATTTAGACTGTTCGTTCCTCTATTCATTAGTTCTTGGTCAATTCGTAGTAATACGTAGATTCGTAGCCAATTCGTAATTCGTAACCTCTATGAACCTTACTATCATCTTCGCCTTAATCGCATCAGTTATCGCCATCGCCTATGGCCTTGGACTGACGCGAGTTATTTTGAAAAAAAGCGCTGGCAACGACAAAATGCGCGAAATCGCAGCCGCCATTCAACAGGGCGCCAAAGCGTATCTAAACCGCCAATACAGAACCATCGCCATCATCGGAATTATTGTTTTTGTTATAATGCTGATTTTTCTTGGCTGGAAAACCGCTGTCGGATTTCTGGTCGGCGCAGTCTTTTCCGGTTTAGCCGGTTATATTGGCATGAATGTTTCTGTTCGCGCGAATGTTCGCACCGCTGAAGCCGCACGTTCCGGAATTGAAAAAGCGCTGGCAGTGGCTGTACAGGGAGGTACTGTCACCGGACTCTTGGTGGTTGGTTTGGCGCTTCTCGGCGTCGCCGGATATTATGCTTTGACAAAAGATGTCCACGCGCTTATCGGACTTGGTTTTGGCGGCAGTTTAATTTCCATCTTCGCTCGATTGGGCGGTGGAATTTATACCAAGGCCGCTGATGTCGGAGCTGATCTTGTCGGCAAAGTTGAAGCAGGAATTCCGGAAGATGATCCGAGAAATCCGGCTGTCATTGCCGATAATGTTGGCGACAACGTGGGTGATTGCGCCGGCATGGCCGCTGACCTTTTTGAAACATACGCAGTCACAGCTGTGGCCGCCATGTTTCTCGGAGCGCTGACCTTCAGCACAGAAAACGCAATTGTTCTGCCTCTTCTCCTTGGGACGATTTCAATTATCACTTCCATCGTCGGCACTTGGTTTATCAAACTCGGGAAAAAACAAAACATCATGGGCGCTTTATACAAAGGCCTTCTGGCTGCCGGTGTTTTAGCGGCCATTGCATTTTATCCGGCCATCAAATGGCTCATGGGTTACAACACTCTTTATTCCGTAAATAATCTCTACTATTCATCTCTCATCGGACTTGGCGTAACCGCGGCTCTTATTTTCATCACCGAATATTACACTTCAACAAGTTTTAACCCTGTTAAACAAATTGCCGAGGCTTCAAAAACCGGCCACGGCACAAACATTATCGCCGGACTGGCTGTTTCCATGAAATCAACCGCTTGGCCGGTCATCGCAATTTGCGCTGGAATTTTCGGAGCGTATTATTTCGCTGGATTGTATGGCATCGCGATTGCCGCTATGTCCATGCTTTCCATGGCTGGAATTGTGGTGGCGATTGATTCATACGGACCAATCACTGACAATGCCGGCGGTATCGCGGAAATGGCTGAACTGCCAAAAGAAGTACGCGATGTGACTGATCCGCTAGATGCGGTTGGCAACACCACCAAAGCAGTGACCAAAGGGTATGCCATTGGTTCAGCGGCGCTCGCTGCTCTCGTGCTTTTTTCCGATTACACTCACTCTCTGTCACAATACGGCACCAAAGCTTTAGTTTTTTCTTTAAACGATCCAAAAGTTATCATTGGTTTATTTCTCGGCGGACTTCTGCCATATTTGTTCGGCGCCATGTCTATGCAAGCTGTTGGCAAAGCAGCCGGCCATGTTGTTGAAGAAGTGCGCAGACAGTTTCGCGAAATCAAAGGCATTATGGAAGGCACAGCCAAACCTGATTACGCCAAATGTGTTGATATCGTCACCAAGTCAGCGATTAAACAAATGATCGTGCCGGCTCTAATTCCGGTAGTGGTTCCAATATTGGTTGGTTTGCTTTTGGGGCCATTGGCTCTTGGCGGACTTCTGATCGGCAGTATTGTCACCGGTCTATTCGTGGCCATTTCCATGACTACCGGCGGGGGAGCTTGGGATAATGCCAAAAAATATATTGAAAAAGGAAATTTCGGCGGCAAAGGATCAAGCGCCCATCAGGCGGCTGTCACCGGCGACACGGTCGGCGATCCGTACAAGGATACTGCCGGTCCAGCCATCAACCCGATGATCAAAATCATGAATATTGTTGCTTTGCTCATCGTTGGTATTGTCGCCAGCTTTTGGATGTAATTAAATTAAACTTCCAGATCAAACGCTTCAACTAAAATTGAAGCGTTTTGTTTTCTATCTAATTAGGCTTAAATTACACAAATTTTAAAGATAACGTTTCCTATTGACAAAACAAAAAAATACTGTTAAATTACATTATCAATCCTCTTTGAGGATGATACTGGAACATTGACAACATACAACGAAAAAGGAGGACTAAAATGAAGTTTCAAAGGAGAGAAAAAGATTTTACGATGAACGTTCGTTTAATTTCTTATCTGCGCGAACAAGGATGGACAGACGGAAAACTAAAAAAATTAAATGAGTTCTCGGAAAATTCTGGCATTTCCCTTAGAACCTTACAATCAGCCATTAGTAAAGCTAAGACAATCGGACCAGAATTTCAAGCGCGTCTATACAATTTTACTAAAGATACGCGCTTCCAACCTCGTGATGCACTTGAACAAACCGCGTTAGATCAATGGATAAAAAATCCAACTCCCAGAAAAACCGTTGTTGGCCACGGCGACCGAGCACTGGCCGAATCACCACATACTGAAAACACGCATTTCTTTTACGAGTGCATGATTGAACTCCTAAAAAAATACAGAATCGGCCAAAGTGGCGGACCGCAAATGCTGACCGTTACCAATCAAGCAAAACTGCATAAATCGGTTCTCTATGGTATGCAAAACAGAAACGTTACAATTACTGTTGGCATTAAAGCAAAACTTTTTTTGAGTTTTACCGATCCGGCTTTCGCGCCGCTGAATGACAATGAAAAAAGACAAACTGAACTTTGGCGCGAACAAATACCGAGGCCACTGTCTTTCGTGAAGGGTGTTTCAACTGAACTTCCTCCAAAGCCCACTGACGAGAAAAAGGAAGAAAAAATTGTTCCCGCTCGTCTAACGCCGCTAGAGCAGGGTTTGGTAAACAGTACTACTTTTGTCCAAGCCGTGGCCAAAGAAGTCGCCAAGCTGATCCCAAGCGTGGCTGTTCAAGAAATATCAAAAGCTGGCGTGGATGCTACGGAAACCGGCGGTAATGAATTTATTTCAGATTCGTTTATCAGGGAAACTTTGGATATTCTGGACAAAGCCAATGAGCGGTTGGCCTCGATCTCTCTTCTTGGAAACAATCCGAGAAAAAAAATTCAAAGTGAGCTTGAGAAAAAACTTCCGCAAATTGAAGAAGCGCTTGGGCGACTTTTCCTTTCTGTTAGAGCGATCAGTAAAACCACGACCGCAGAGGCTGCTAAAAAAATTCTTGAGCAGGAGTCTGCCTTTGTTAGTCAATTCAGACCATGAGACGATCACCTGCGCTAGAGCTACGGTGATCAAGGAGGCAAATAATAAATGAATAAACAGGTATTAACCGTTCAAGCAGGTATTGATCGAAACGCCATTATGAGAGAAGTGAGCAGAATTCCTCCGCGGAACGCGCTCGCTGAACTCATTGACAACTGTTTTGATGCCGGCAGTTTGCATTGCAATATCTATGTTGAAGGAAAATCTTCCCCAACAAAAATTTTGCTCGTTGACAGCGGCTCTGGCTTGAATGAAGACGCCTTGAAAGCATTCTTCGTTTACGGCAAATCCGAGTGGCAATCAAAACGCCACAAGGGCCGTAACGGCAAAGGTTCAAAATACATGCTTTGGCATGCTTCGAAAATTCTTGTCCGCACGCGTTGCCGCGATGAAGCCAATGTTAAAACATTTCAACTTGATCTTGAAAATTGGATGAAGCAAATTCTCAAAGGCGAATCAGTTGCAATTGAAACCGATTCAAAAGTCGGAGCCCATGAGTTTGATCCGCCGAAAGGCGCATTCACGCTCATTGAAATCAGCCCGAAGAAAGAAGTCGCCAAGGAATTCACTGAAGAAACGCTGCTGGAAAGCATGGCTGAACTTCTCTCTCCGCAATACGCTGATCGAGTATTCGTCAATGGAAAAAATCTCGCAGCGCGCGAGGTAAGTTCATTCCAGGATCAAACCAACGTACCCACGCTGGGTGATGTCCGCGTTTATATTTATCAGCCAACCGATGTTAAATATCGCGATGGGATTCGTCTCGATGAACTCCAAATCGGTTCCATCGGACCGGTAACTGATTTCCGCACTTTTATACGCAATCTGCCTCTGGCTCTGCGTAGCAAAGTTCCTTTTACTTTTTCAGACCGAAACATCTGCGGTCTGATCGAAGTTGATGCGTTCAATGAGTGGCGTGAAGGCGCCAGTCGCGAATTCCGCGACGGCCTCTACCATTCATCTGAAATCGCGGTCTTCATCAGCTACTTGGCTGAAGTACTCGGTCCGAAAATCAGCAAGGAATTCGGACTGGAATCAGCTGAAATGCAAGATCGTGAAAAAAGAAATTTTGACGCTCTGCGCAAACTGACAGAAGATGCTTTTGGTGGTATCAAATTCGTTGGTCCGGAAAGAAAACCGCCAAAGTCTCGAGCTGCTTTTCACATCAGCCCATGGACCATTACCATGGTTCCGGGAGAAGAGCAGGTCTTCGAAGCTAAGGGCAAAACCGATCAGACATATGAATGGGACGCCTCGGATATTCCGGGCGCCTCGCTAGATCAAACAACCAATGAAAAAGTTACCCTCATTGTGAGTCGTGGCGTAAAGTATAATCCTGACGAACAGTACCGCCTCATCGCCAAAGAGAAGTCTTCAGGATTTGCTCGCACTGCCTACGTAAAAATCGTTCCGGCCAAGGGACTGACCCTGGTGCCGGCCAGCGGTACTTACACGGTAAACAATATGGTTACTTTCAAAGCAATCAACTTGCCGGCTGAGACAACCACTTTGGATTGGCAGGCTAAACCAAGTGATAGCGGTGAGTTTCTCAAAGTGCGTGGCGTTAATAATGTCAGTTTCATTTTGAAAAAGCCGGGTCGCTGTCTGATTACAGCAATTGATCCGAAAAACAGCAGAGTCTCTGCAGTGTCTGATATCTATATCAAAGAGGAAAGCATTGACATTGACCGGCCCGGACCGGACGTGCCGCTTCTCAAATTGGAAGACACGATCGTAGAAATCAAAACCTTGACTTCTCCGGATGTGAATCTGCAGGGGTTTGTGGAAGAACGAACCGCAGACCACATTGTCTTCCATTTGAACGTCAACCACCCGAAGTATCACAAGACCATGAAAACATCAGAGAGCGGTTGGCGAGAATATGTCCTCGGACTGATCGTCAATCACTACATTTCATGGCTTTCGGTCAAAGAAAATTTGAATAGCGATGACCAGCTTCGTCGTATTGGCTCAATCATGGCCAAACTGGCCTAAACAGTATTATAAAACCCCGCCGTTCATGTACGGCGGGGGTTTTTTTATTCTTTAGCTTTTATGCCTAAATGTTTTTCCAAATATCGTTCCTCAACTTTTATATTTTCTTGGATGACTCGCGTGACGAGCTGTTGTCCCGACGGTTGAAGCAAGAGCTCTCGCCCTCTCTCCCGACCGGCTTCCGTAAGAAACAGCCATGGTTTTTCCACAGAACAACTTTCGCCCGTTTTATACTTTTTACCGATTGCTTTTCGTAGTTGTATTCTGACCAATCCGCGATCTTCCATGATTTTGGGTAATTGTTTGGTAATCTTTTCTTTCTCATCCCTGGAAATCGCGCCAGTCAAAAACAGCAACTTGGCAACTTTGCGCGGCATACGGCCAAAATCACCGCCGCGAATTAATTGTTTGCTCGCCAGTTGCGCTTTTTTAATAAAATCATCCACTAACCCCCAGAGCACGCAAAGACAAAGATTAATCAGCTCTTCTCCTCTCTCTCCCAGTGCTTCTTCGCCCGGCATCACAGGCTCAAGCTGATTTGACTCATCGTCATCATCTTCGTCCGGCAAATTTTCAACTGGACTTGTGTTAAAAACTTCAACTTCTTGGCAAACAGGAAGCTGAAGATGTTTTTCATAATCTTGTTTCAAGGCGGATTCTTTTGATAGATATTCTTCAGAAGAAAATCCGAACAATGACCGGTCATTAAGCTCGATTCCGTACACCAGCACGTTGACCGGTGCAAACTCGACTATTTCATGCAGGCCGAAAACACAACCCCAGAACAAATCTTCTTTGTTGACCATTTTGAACGCGCAACGGATCTTTTCGATTTCTTCTTTGATGAAGATAATCTGCCTCTTGGTTTCGCCGCTACCGGATCGGTCAGCCAAATTGATTTTCTTGTCATGCTCGAGAATCCGCTTCTTAAGAGCCTCAACCTTGTCGCGCAAAGTTTTAATCCAAGCTTTGTCTTGATCACACCTCTGCCACAATCTTCTCAATTCATCTTTACTGTCGAGAGTGACGCGCTTGTCTCTCAATATTTCCAGTTCTTTTTCCAGAGCAACCTGACGAGTGGAAGCAAAGAACAAAGCTGTTCGCAAATTGTCCTCGCCTCTATTTTCAGCCGCCCTTTGCGCTTCAAGTTCAATGACGAGAGCATCTTCATCAATTTCTTGTTTTTCTTTTTCAAACGCCAGACACGCCTCGCCATATCTTTTCACCAACTTCGTAAATTCATTGTGATAATAGCCAAGATGTTCCACGAGCGCGTCCATAAATTCAGTAGCGCCTGATTTTACTGTTGCCGCTGAACTTGCGCGCAATTTTTCCGCTGCCAAATCGTTGAGTCTCTGATCAAGCTCGTCTACGCGCACCTTGGTCAGCTGGCTCTCGCGCATGACGCTGATGAGCTGTCCAAAAAATTGATTCAACGCATCATACGCTTCGTCTTCATCTACTTTGTGAATCGCGGAAAACAGATCAATCGCCCGCTGGAAAACATCTTGCGCGCCTTCAATGCTCTCATACTGGTTAGCGCCAAGAAAACGTTCTTCAACAAAACTTTTCAGTTCATCAATCAGTCCGCTAAGTTGCATCAATTTTCCGCCAACGCCATCGCCTTTGGCCGGAATGTTTCTCATGCCGCCCTTTGATTTGTCACGCAAAAAAGCATCGCCTCTGGAATTATCTCCTTTTTTTGACATCTCTCCTCCTTCTCCATGTTCAGTTGTAATGAACCTCTGTTCATATCAACCTATAACAAAATCAAACGCTTGTCAAGCTTGCTTTATATTATTTGAAATGATATTATGTCCAAACATTTGTAGTCATAATTTACCTCTAAATTTATGAAAATCTCAAAAAAAAG
>JBBTXH010000110.1:0-6125 GCA_038062385.1 Patescibacteria group bacterium | reverse complement strand
GTTTATCCGCACATCTGTAACTTAAAGTTAATCAGTAAATCACGTAACAAATCAGCTTGCCCAGTACTTAATATGAAATAATTATAGTACGGGGTAGATCACGTATTATTTAGCCTTTTTATTGCCTTTTCCCCTGTAAATAAAAGAGCACCCTTTGGAAAAGGCACTCTTATTCATTCCACATAACCATTATAGCAAAGAAAAAATGATTTGTCAATAGCGATTTTAGCGAAAAAAAGAAAAAATCAGCTGTTTGAAGCTGATTTGAATTTTACAAAGCAAGTTTCTTTTGTTTTCGCAACCAGCGACGGTAGCAGGCAGGGCAACGTTTCTTGGCATGAATTGTTTTTTTTAAATTACAATCGACACAAAAGCCAAGTAGGGTTTTTTTGTAGCAAGTGCCGCAGACTGGACCGTTTTCAGTTAATTTCGCAATGATGCGATCGTTTCCGCATCTCACGCAAACAACTGATCTGAACGATTTGTTATGGCACGGAGAACACCGGAGAAAGCCATCAATTAAATTTTTTCTAACAGGCTTAATTTCATTGCAAACTGAACAAGTTCCGATTTTGCCGCTACCATGATATCCACCGCATTGGTCGCAGAGATAAGTGTCATCAGGTAATCGTTTGGCGGCTGATTTAACTTCATTGCATTTACTGCAAAGGCGTTTGTGAAAATATTTGACATAACAGTAGTGGCAGACCAATTGTTTTGTTTTTTTGTTTTTGTTGACGGTTTTTTTTGGTTTATTGCAAATGTCGCAGATGCCGTGCATTTTGTTTACCCCCGTGTTTGCAGTTGTTGGTTAAGGAACAAGACAGTAGAAGTTTAATTGAATCTTTGCTTTGTGTCATTCGAGTTGGGAAATATGTCATATGATCGTTTTTGACGACTGCATATAAGCAAATAATCAAGGTTTTAATGCACCATTTTGTTGAAAGCTCCATTATGGGGAGTATTCATAAAACAAAAAATCAGTATTTCTGCTGTTCTTTGTATGCCACCTTTTTTACCCTCATCCCAGCACCACTCACTACGTTTGGGTTCTGGGTAAACCCCATCCTCTCCCTCTTCCTCAAAATGGACCAGACAGGAATTGAACCTGCGACCTCTTCCATGCCATGGAAGCGCTCTAGCCAACTGAGCTACTGGCCCTGAACTACTCACATCTTTTCTTTGAATAGATTGTTTTACTCTAAATGCTGTTCGAGTTCAGGGCAAGCCCTGAGTTAATCGCGTGCAAATATTTTGGTTTACCAAGAACCGAACCGCAGTTCTGGTTATTGGTGGGCGCAGAAGGACTCCCGCCTACCCCCGGACTGCGATCCGGGGTTCGGCGGGTAAACTTCTCGTCCTTCGTTTACTATTTGGGTGATATTTTAATTTGGGCGCAGAAGGACTCGAACCTTCGACCAATTGCTTAAGAGGCAACTGCTCTACCGACTGAGCTATGCGCCCTGAACTACTCGCCCAGTTTGGTTGGGCAATTTTATTGTAATGTTTGCTCGAGTTCAGGGCAAGCCCTGAGTTTAGGCAAGTCCTGTTTTCAAGGAGAAAACACAAAGGAAATAATAGACTAAATTTTTTGTTTTGTAAAGTTCAGGTTGTTTTTCTAACGATACACAGCGGCGTTTGTTCATTGGTTTGTCCGAGCGGATTGTCTTTGAAAATATTTTTGCAAAATTCATCGGAAATATTTTCAGTTGATTTTCCGAGTACGGCAACGCCAAGATCGTTCGCGTCAATAATAACGACTTCATAACCAAGCGCGTTTTTAATTTCTTGCGCGACTTTATTCGGATTCAAGGGGCCGAGCTTCGCGTATTCATTGTACGGTGGCAGAGTATAGTCGCACGGACCGTCAATGGCATTGATATTGTTACCGACAACTTTATAAAAAATTCCTTTTAAACCGAATGGTTTTGTTATTCCGGAAATAAACGCGGCCAGGATAATTCTGAACGCGCCGACCTCTTTGATGGCCAGCTCCATGGTCCACGGACTGCCGAGGCCGATTCCGTAAGGCGATTTGGTAACGAATCTAACCAGTAATTTCGCCAACCAAGACGGCTTGATTTCTTTTATGGGAAAGGCGCGACCCTGCATGATGGCAATTATTTTTTCGCTGATGAAAATTAAATCTTCTGGTTTCAAATGCGGTTGTAAATATTTTTTGCAAACATCAATAATGTTGTCGTCTTTGATAATGACATGGGTTTTAATCGGTAAACGTTCAAAGGATTGTCCGTCAACATCGATTGTTAAATTTTTTCCTGCGTTTGGTAAATATTCCAGCATACTTTTAAAACATGGTTTACTATGTGCTTGGGCCACGCTATTAAGCGAGACGATGGGTACATGTATTTATACAATTCCGCTCGTACCTACTTTATCAAAAATTCGTGAAAAAATCCAATCGCTTCGCCCCGCCGTCGTGCCGCGAAACGGCACTACCTCGCAGACTTCATCTTAAATTTTCAATGAACCGTTTGACTCGAAAGCACATCAAAACGCGATAAAGATAAAATTGTCAAGATAAAAAACCTTTCCGCAAGGGGGAAGGTTTTACAGCACAATTAATTTTTAGCTCTGCATTTGATGAGCAAGCCGAGCCGCTTTAAAATTTTATCGAGAATTTTCGGACGATTGCCTTTTTCGTCTTGCGGATAATCGCAATGGGAAAAATAATCTTCGATCTGCAATACGTCACGCCACATCAGTCCACCTTCTTTGCGACACTCATGCAGTAATTCCCGCACCCCTGAGATAGAGCCGCAGCACGGTAGCAATTCACATTTCGTGATGTCGCGTCCGCCGATCGCTTTTTCCCATTCTTGCGGCGTGATGTTTTTCACCGAACACCATTGCGCCATCTTCGAAGCTTCTATTTCTCTAGTGTACAAATCTTCATCGAAAAATACACCGTCAACCGCCGCTCCGCTGTCTTTTCTTAGTACATAATTCGGATTAATGAGTCGTAATTGATGACCATCTTTTACCAGGCAAAAATTAATGTAAAAAACTTTCGCGCTTTGCGCCGTTTTAGTTTTTTCATCTATGTACCAGACAATTTCATCAATGCGATGCTTCGGCTCGTGTCCCTTTTTAACTGCAAAATTCATGCTCGACCTCCTTGTTAAGATGAGCAGGTGAGGATAATTTAACAAATCGACAAAATTCTGTCAATAAAAACCCTGGCTATCACATTAAAAATAAAATACTTTAGGTATAATTGACTAAATTAAACAAAATATTTATAATTAGCGATTAACCAATTATAAATATTTTGTTTATGACCCCAGCAAGAATTGAACTTGCATCTAGACGTTAGGAGTGTCTTGTTCTATCCGTTGAACTATGGGGTCGCGATTCATGATTCCAATAAAGACGCGATGAATCGCGTCTTTATGAATTTTTAACGATGACTCAGGCGAATTTTCTTTCCTTGCTTTTTGCGATGTTTCTTGTTCGCAACCTTTAGGGTTTTGTTCATATTTCTTTTTTAAATGTAATTATTTGCTCTCGTCGGGATTCCTCGCCGAAGGACGAGTCCGCCCGCTGGCGGAGAACCGTGAACTAGAAATCCGGTTCAGTTCACGGCAGGCCTGCAGCCTCTTGGTCCCCCGCCTGCCAAAGCCTATGCCCCGGACAGGGATCGAACCTACAACCTTCTGGTCCGAAGCCAGACGCTCTATCCATTGAGCTACCGGGGCAGGGGCATGGGCGGGCAGGGAAGCCAAGCACTCTATCCTCCGCCAAGGGCGGATCCGCCGATGGCGGAAGTTGAGCTACGGGTGCATAATAATATTAATCCCACTGTTTTGCTTCCAGCGCGTTTCGGGCTGCTTCTTCCTGCGCTTCTTGTTTGCTTAAACCCGTACCGGTGGCAATCAAATCTTTATTTAAATAAATTCCAATTTCAAATTGTTTGGCATGATCAGGACCAGCTTCGCTCAAGACTTTGTAGGTCGGAGTAACGCCGGCCTTTTCTTGGGCGAGCTCTTGAAAACTGCTTTTCGGATCAAGGTAAAGTTTTTTCTCAAGAATTTCTGGTAATTTTGACAGGACAAATTTTTCAATGAATTTTTTAGCGCCTTCCCAACCGCGGTCAAGATAGATCGCGCCGATCAGCGACTCCATGGCATTGGCCAAAATGTATTGGCGCGCTTTGCCTGTGTCCTTGGTTTCTCCCTTGCTTAAATAAAGACATTCTTCCATTGATAAAGTGCTGGCAATTTGAGACAGCGTTTTGGCGTTGACCAGACTGGCTCGCCAGTTGGTCAGGTCGCCTTCTGGATTTGGATAGTTCAAATACAAATTTTCCGTCACCACCAGCTCAAGAACGGCGTCGCCTAAAAACTCCAGACGTTCGTTGTGATCAAGCTCAAAAGCCGGATGTTCATTCAAATACGAACGATGCACGAACGCTTGTTCCAGTAATTCTTTATTTTTAAATTTCAGACCGATTATTTTTTCAAGGGCAGTGAATTCTTTCTTCATACTGAAACAACAAAAAACAATAATCAGAAAACACGTTTGTCTTTTACTGATTGTTATTTTCTGTTGATTTATTGTTAAGCGGCCGCGGTGGCTGTTTCATCTTTGGTGGCCGGCGCAGCAGCCTCGGCCTTATTTTCTTTGTCCTCTTTTTTTTCTACTGGGCCGATTTTTTTATAGATTGAACCGAGCACTCCATTGACGAACTTTCCGGAAGATTCTCCGCCGAAAGCTTTGGCCATTTCAATCGCCTCGTTGATCGCGACTTTTGATGGCACGTCTTCATCAAAGACAAGTTCGTAGACGCCGATGCGCAAGACATTGCGGTCCACGTTGGTGATCTGCTCGAGCGGCCATTCGGGCGCGTATTCCTTGATGAGCGAATCTATTTTTTCATTGTTATCAATTACGCCCTTGATTAATTTATCAGTAAAAGAATGATCATGGAATTCTGGTGCGAAAGCTTTGTAATTGTACTGAATTATTTCATCGAGATCAGCCATCTTTTTCCCTTTAAAATCCCATTCAAAGAGGGTTTGCAGGGCGATGGTTCTGGCCAAATGTCTGTTTGACATAAATTTGTTTGAAAGATCAATAGTAAAGATCAATTCGCCGAGATCATGAGCGGTTATTGAACCGTTCTGCACGGCATTAAAGGTATTATATCTTATACTAACTTATTCCCGATAAAAAATCAAGCACATTGACTTTTAGTCATTTACTTGCTATGCTTAATTTAACTAATTTATGGATTTTAAGCGATTTTCCGTAAAAATTATAGCTGGTTTGGTCCGCGGTTTTAGCTCTGTCGCCATGAGGATATTGGCGCGGTTCGATTTTATACCGCGGACTTTTGTTTCAGTCGGAAAAGGGCTGTTCGGCATCTTTGTTTTTCCGGCCTACCGATTGTTTTATGTCATTAAATATAAAGCGTTCAATGTTTATTCGCCGGCAAAAAGCAAGGTGTTTTATTTTTTGAATAAAAGTTATTTGGCTCATGTTTTGATTATTGTCATTGGTTTCGCGGTCATGATCAATGGTCTTAGCGCCGAGGAATTGCGTTCTGAAGGATTTGGCGAACAGACGATTATTTATTCAGTAGTATCAAAAGAGATATTGGAAGAATTGACGGAAGAGTATCAGTCATCGTTTTCCGCTGACAAAATTTTGAGTTATTTGGACAAGAGCGCGGTTATGGAAAGCCAAAAAGGAATCATTGATTATGGCTCGGATTTGCCGGAAGAAATGGTTACTGAATTTTCCAGTACAACCGAGGGCGGCGCGGCGGTTGTTAAACCAAATATTATCCAGCCAATAAAACTGGAAAATATTGGCGCAATGCCGACCAGTGTCAAGGGAATATTTGTTTACACCGTTCAAGCAGGCGAAACAATATCAGCCATTGCCGACAAATTTAAAGTCAGCGTGGAAACTATTCTCTGGCAGAATAACTTGACCGCCAAAAGTATGATTAAAGCAGGTATGCAGCTGGAAATTTTGCCGGTCGCCGGCGTGGTTCATAAAGTAAAAAACGGAGAAAATATTGGTTCGATTGCCAAGAAATATAATGTTTCTCAAGACAAGATTATCAGCGCGAATAATTTGTTTGACGTAAATGATAT
>JBBTXH010000109.1:0-14786 GCA_038062385.1 Patescibacteria group bacterium | reverse complement strand
GAAACCAATCAAATATTGAGACGCTTTATTCAAAGCGATGAACGTTATAAATCGCCAGCCGAATCACCGCCGGTCGCGGCGGTTTCCGGAGCATAAACAAAAAGCCAGAATCAAACTTGATTCTGGCTTTTTTAATCGTTGAAATTATTATTGCCGAATTATCGCCAACACTTCCGTAGACTTTTCCGTCATCAACTCTTTTGTTTTCGCTTCCAAATTCAATCGCAACAGCGGCTCGGTATTACTCGGCCGCACATTGAACCACCAATCGCCGAAATCAAAAGTTAAGCCGTCAATTTCATGCGCCAAATTTTTTCCGTATTCATTTTTCAGGCATTCAAACGCTTTTTCTTTGTCATCAACCACTGAATTTGTTTCGTCAATCCGATAATAAGTTTGAAATTCTCGAATCAACTCTGACATCTTTTTTCCGGATTCGCTCAACATTTCAAGAACAATAAGCGCCGCGATCACGCCGCTGTCCGCGCGATAATTATCAATAAAATAATAATGGCCGGAATGTTCGCCGGCGAAAACCGCTCCGCTTTCTTTCATTTGTTGTTTGATAAAAACATGACCAACGCGAGTCATGATGGATTAACCGCCCAAAGCGTTTACGATCTCCGGCACCGCATGGCTGGAAGTTACGGTGTAAATAATCTTCGCGCCCGGATTTTTGGCCAGCATTTTTTTCGCGATCATAGCCGTAACAAAAGAACTGTCAACCATCTCGCCGCGTTCATCAATAAAAAACACTCTGTCCGCATCGCCGTCAAAAGCTAAACCAAGGTCAGCATTTTCTTCTCTGACTTTCGCGATTAAAAAACGATTGTTTTCTTTTTCAATCGGACTCGGATGATGATTTGGGAAATCGCCGTCGAGCTCAAAAAATAACGGAACAACACGGCACGCCAATCCTTCAAACACAGCCGGCACGATTTTTCCGGCCATGCCATTGCCGGCGTCAGCCACGATTTTCAGCGGCTTTATTTTTTCTTTTTGAATAAAACTTTGGCAATGAATTTTAAATTCTTCTAGAATATCAATCTTTTCTTCAGTCTGGCCAATTATTTCAACGTCTTCAAACTCATTTTTCAAAACCAATTCTTTAATTTGCGCCAAACCCGTATCCTGTCCGATTGACTCCGCGCCTCGGCGGCAAAATTTAACGCCGTTAAACTCTTTCGGATTGTGAGAGGCGGTAATCATAGCGCCCGGCAAATCGTATTTTCCTGAAGCAAAATACAAACAATCAGTACTCACTTTTCCGAGTATCACAACGTCCGCTCCAGCCTTCGTTGCTCCCGAGATAAACGCCTCTGTTAGCGTTGGGGATGATAATCGCGTATCCGAACCCACGACAATCTTTTTTTCGCCGAGAAACTCAACAAACGCTCGTCCAATGCGTTCCATGATCTCTTCATTGAGCTGCGTCGGATAAATTCCGCGAAAATCATAGGCCTTGAAAATTGATTGATCAATCAACATAAATTGGGTAAAAATGAATAACCTTTTGTTTTGACTTTTAATTGCTTCCAGTATACAATAATATTGCTACAAATTACAAATCACTACAAATTTACAAATCGATTTAGACTGTTCTTTCGCTTAGCCCGCCATAGCTATCAGCGGCGGCGGGTTATGTTATTCATACGTTTATTGTCTTAGATATATTTGTAAATTTGTAGTGATTTGTAATTTGTAGCCCTATTCGTAACATCTATGACCGAGATATTCACTCAAAAACTGATCGCCGCGCTCAAGCAATCAATTGAACTTTGCCACGCGGAAAAATTGTCGGAAGTTTCGCCAAAACACCTCTTGCTTGCTCTCGAAAAAACATCGGGCTGTCTGGCCTATGATATTTTAGCGCAAATAAAACCGCTCGCAAAAAAACCATTGACCGCAAAAATAACGAGTGATATCGCCGACCATGATTTGCCGGGATTCAGCGCTGAAACCCTGAAAATTCTCGAACAAATGCTGGCCATTGCTTTTCAACACAATCATGCCTATGTGGGCACAGAACATTTACTCCTCGCTCTTCTCAACTGCGAAAATTCTCCGATCAACAGTTTGCACAAAGAAAAAACAAAAAAACATTTAACCACGATTCTCAAAAGCAATTCGCATTTACCGAACTTTCAGAAACCATTTCAATTGAATCAAGATAAATCCGGTTTGCCTCAACCTTTCGACAATCAGATGACCATGCTCGATGATTTCAGCATTGATTTAACTGATAAAAAAAACAATCAAGACACCAATCCGGTGATCGGTCGCGAACAGGAATTGGAACGCATGATTCAAATTCTCTGCCGCAAAGATAAAAATAATCCGATAATTCTGGGTGAAGCAGGAGTTGGCAAAACCGCGCTCGTTGAAGGTCTCGCGAAAAAAATATCCGAGAAAAACGTGCCTTTGATTCTCATGAACAAACGAATTTTGAAGTTGGACATGGGACAGCTCGTGGCCGGCTCGATTTATCGCGGTGAATTTGAGAGCCGTCTCAAAGACGTCATGTTTGAAGTGGAAAACGATCCGAACATTATTCTTTTCATTGACGAACTTCATAATATTGTCGGCGCCGGCTCGGCGCACGGCACGCTGGACGCATCTAATATGCTGAAACCGCTTTTGGCGCGAGGCAAACTGCGCTGTATTGGCGCGACCACGCCCGATGAATACAAAAAACACATTGAACCTGATCCGGCGCTCGAACGACGCTTCCAACCAATCATGCTATCAGAACCAACGGCCGAGGAAACGTTAAGCATTTTGCAAGGAATAAAAACCAATTACCAAAACTTCCATCAAGTATATTTTGACGACGAAGCCCTGAAAGCAGCGGTTGAATTCAGCGTGCGCTATCTGCCGGACAAACTTTTGCCGGATAAGGCCATTGATCTGATTGATGAAGCGGCCTCTAAAGTGAAAATTCTGACGCAATCCAAAGACGAACTGCTCAAAAAACAAAATGAGCTGATTGAAGAACTGGCCAAATTACAATTTGAGAAAGACAACGCTGTTCGAACTGAAAATTTCAATGAAGCATTAAGAATCAAAGGACAAGAGAAACTCTTGGAAATAAAAATCAATAATTTAATAAAGAAACGCCAAGTTCTGCTCGAAACCAATAAAACAATGGTGACCGCCGACGACATTTTGCGATTGATTTCACAAAAAACAAAAATTCAACTTTCTGAACTCTCTTCAACCGAATACGATCGATTGAACAAGGTCAGCGATGAACTGAAAAGCGTTATCTTCGGTCAAGACAAACAACTGGATAAAATAATGAGAATAATCACTCAAGCGAAATTGGGGTTGGGTGATGAAAAAAAACCGCTCGCCTCTTTTCTTTTTCTCGGCGCGAGCGGCGTTGGCAAGACTCATTCTGCCAGAGAATTGTCGCGCTTGCTTTTCCCGCACGCTGACTCATTCGTGCAAATCGACATGTCTGAATTCAGCGACAAATTTCAGGCAACCAAGTTGATTGGCGCGCCGGCCGGCTATGTCGGTTATCGCGAAAACAACAAATTCACTGATTTCGTGAAAAAAAATCCGCATTGCCTGATCTTGCTTGATGAAATTGAAAAAGCGCACGCTGATGTTTTGGATTTGCTTTTGCAAGTGCTCGAACATGGCCATTTAACCGACAGTGTCGGTAAAAAAATAAATTTCAGAAGTTCGGTTATTGTCATGACTTCCAATGTTTTAAGTTCAACCGCGAGCAAACAAATCGGATTTAAATCAAATGAATCAGCCACAAACGACACTGACTTTTTCCCTGAACTGAAAAAACATTTCAAATCTGAATTTTTAAACAGAATAAATCAAATCGTCTTGTTTGACGAACTTGATTCAATGGCCATCAAACAAATTATTGCCAGCGAACTGAAAAAATTAACTGACAGTTTGGCGAAAAAAGAAATTTCTTTCAATTATTCAGACAATATTTTTGAACCGCTTATTAAACTCTGCGAAGCGCAAGGCTCGGCCGGACGCGCTGTTCAAAAAATTATCAACGAACAAGTCAAACAACCGCTCCTCGACAAAATTATGTCAGGCGCGAAAAAAAACTTCCATCTAGCAAAACAAAAAGAAAAAATAATTTTCACTTAAAATGCCGAGCCCTACCATTGCGGGGAATGAGGACGAAATGAAAAATAAAAGAGACTTATCCGCCCAAAAAAGAGCTGCGGCACAATTTAAATTTGATCAAACAAACTCCCCGGCTAATACGGGTGAAGAGCTAGACGAAAACGAAGGCAGCGGAGAAGAAGAAGTTGATGAGGATGAGTCCTTCGACCCCGCAGATGACGGGGCAAGCGCGGCTCCTGCCTCCGCTGACTCGGACTCCGTAGCCACATCGGCGGAGGAGGATGGTAACGAGGATGAGGGAGCGCCCTTCGATGCCACTCAGGGTGACAAAACAAAAGAAGCGGATAACAACGACCGAACAACCGGCGATATTGAACATGAAAAAGCGCTGGCCGGACGCATGGACAGACAAAAAGCGATTGACGAGCAATTTAAAGCCGGTCAAGAAGGGAAAACTGACGGTGGAAAACCTTCCGATCAACAAAAAGAAGGTGATAAAAATGCGGCTGATTCCGGCAGTAAAGCAAACGGTCAAGATACTGATCAGGCAAAAGCGCGAGCGCTTAATCAAGAAAAAAGAGCTGACTCTGTTAATAATCAAGAACCAAAAAAACCTGCACCAACTGCACAAAAAGCCGGCGGCGAACAAGCTCCTGCCGGTGTCGGCATGATGCATAACATTATGCGTCTAATGAAGAAAGGGTTCTCTGTCACGGGCTGTATAGGTACAATTTTTAGATTGATTCTAGATTACTTGGGGGCATTTTACGTTTATGTTTTTTTGGACAGTTTAATCAAAGAAGATAATACTGATCGTGTTTTTACCGGTGCATATTGTTTAACCATGCTGGCTCAATTATTAATACTCCTCTCGCCTATTCTCATCGCGGTCGCCTTGGCGTCAGCCGCCGGTTATATACTGAACGGCCTTGTGGACATGAACACGATTTTAAATTTTATAAAATAAAAACAAATTTATGATCAATTGGCAAAATGTCAACTGGAAAAAAATAATCATCATCGTCGGTTTTATCGCGGTCACGATACTGCTCGGCTATCTGCTCTATTATATGTTCTTCAAACCGATCATCACGCCAACCATTGAGAAGCCAACGACCGTTGAAATTAATCAACTGCCGATCGGCAAACAAGGCGAGCAACCGGGCAAAATTGCTCCGGGAGAACCGAGCGCGGTTAAACCCGAACCAACGGTCAGTATCACCAAGATTCCTGCTCCGGCTGGAAAAAAAGTTGACCAAATCGCCCAAGGCGGCGTTACCGCTGTCAATACTTTCGGCACGGAAATATCGCGCGATCTGACGCTTGATGCCAGCGGCGACAAATCAATTGTTTATAATCCCGGAACAGGAAAATTCTATTCGTTTGACGCGGACGGTGGCAAGCAACTGCTTTCTGACAAAGTTTATAAAGACGTAAAAAATATTTCTTGGTCACCGCAAAAAGAAAAAGCTGTTCTGGAATTTCCCGATGGCACAAACGTTTTATACAATTTCAATGAAAATAAACAAATCACCCTGCCGAAAGACTGGGCTGATTTCAGTTTTAATGGAGCCGGAAATCAAATCGCCTTCAAGGACATGAACGCCAAAACAGAATTCCGCTTTTTATCAATCGCCAATGCTGACGGCTCCGGCCAGAAATACTTAGAGCCGCTGGGTAATCAAGCCAATAACTTCAAAATTGATTGGTCGCCGAACGGACAAATGGTCGCGCAATATAAAACCGGCAAAGACGCGAATACCAGCAAACTGTTTTTCCTTGGCCAGAACAATGAAAATTTCAAAGCGATTACTGTGAACGGTTACGGTCTGGAGACTCAATGGGCGCCAAGCGGAAAGAAGCTGATTTACAGCGCGCATAATGCAAACACGGAATTCAAGCCAGAGCTATATGTGGTTGAGGCCAATGGAGAAAATATCGGCCAAAATAATAACAGCTTGAAATTAAACACCTGGGCGGATAAATGCACTTTCGCATCAGACACCGTCATGTACTGCGCGGTTCCAAAAGAACTGCCTTATGGCGCGAATTTAACTCCGGCCATTGCCGACGCCATCCCTGATTATATTTACAAAGTTGATCTTGAAAGCGGAGTAAAAAGTTTTGTCGCTGAACCAGAAATCGCTTATACCATTGATCAGCTGCAAGTCAGCGCTGACGAAGGAACTTTGTTTTTCACTGATAAAACAACGCAAGCCTTGCATTCAATCAAATTGAAATAACATACAAATGAAAACAAAAACCAAACGTATTTTTTTAGCATTAGCTCTATCAATAATATTGTTGGCGCCACTCATTTCATTTGCCGAGACCATCAAACCGCCAGTAGTGAATATTGACATTCCCACCCTCACGCTTAAACCGGTTGAAATTGTGCCCGGCCAACCAATAGTTATTCCTTGGTTGGTTGAATATATTATCGCAATTTATCGCTACGGTCTTATTATTGCGGCTGTTTTTTCAGTTATTGCCTTCATGATTAGTGGTCTTTTGTATTTAACGGCCGGTGGCATACCGTCGAACATTACCAAAGCAAAAAAAATCAGCTTCAGCGCGCTGACCGGCGTAATTCTAATTATTTTTTCATATTTAATTTTATACACGGTAAATCCGAATTTGGTTGAATTAAAACCATTGATCATAGATACAATGAAAGCTGATGTATTGGAAAATTACGTCAATACAAACCCAGGATCATCCGGCTTTCCGAAAAACCCAAAAGCTCTGGCCGACACCACTTTTGACTCCACTTTTCAAAATTTTGCCGCTTGCTTGCCGACCGATTGGCGTATTCTGAAAGTCATGGCCTATAAAGAATCAGCGCTTGACCCGAATGTTGTTAACTCTTCAGGGTTTATAGGCCTTTTCCAAACTAAACCAGAATTCTGCGAATCAACGCTCGCAAAATATCCTAACTTAAAAGCAAAGTGCAATAATCTGGCTGACCCGGAGGTAAATACCGCAGTTGGCGCCATGATGTTAAAAGAATCTATTTCCGACATACGCAAAGCTTGCCCTTTACCACAAGCTACACCGCGCATGCAACTGGCCTTAATTTACGTTGGCCACAATAGCGGCGGCTACGCCATGAGAACAATTATGAAAAAGGGCTGCACTGAAGCCCAACTCGGTCCAGCACTTGATAATTTTTGGAAAACGTACAAAGGAGGTAAACACGCTGATCTAAACACTAATAACAAAAAATGGATTTATCCACTTTCAGTGGCTGATCTCATGCTCGCGCAAGGCGTGCAATCAATGGACGGCACCGGCGGCGGCAGTTGCCCGTTAAAATAAATAATCAAATGAAAATCAAAAAATACATTTTTTTGTTGATCGCACTGACTTTCATTTTTTATTTTCCCTCAACTTCTTTGGCCGCAGAGGGATCAACAACTCTGGAAGCGCCAATCATGAACATCTGGATTCCAACGTTAACGCCTCTCTCCAATATTGAAGTCGTACCCGGTCAAACCGCTTCAATACCGTGGATCGCGGAATATATTATTGCCATTTATCGCTATGGCCTGATTATCGCCGCAATTTTTACGGTCATTGCTTTCATGATCAGCGGTCTTTTGTATATTACGGCTGGTGGATTGCCCCAAAATATTACCAAAGCAAAATCAATCAGTTTCGGCGCCTTGGTCGGCCTTTTGCTTCTCATATCTTCTTACCTCATTTTACACATGATCAATCCGAATTTGACTGAATTGAAATCTTTAACCATTGATACGATAAAAGGACAAGCATTGCCTATCCAATTATTCGATGAGCCTCTGGTCGATGTGCCAATCACTAAAGGAACAAACAATGTCGTGATGTTTAAACAATTCTCCGGTACTTGGGGAGGCAAAGTTTACGGTTATATTAATACGCCATGTAATTGCGGAAAAAAAGAGAACCACGGGCCAGATTGGGAAGAATGCCAAAAAAATTCAACAAAATGTTGCACTTCTATTGCTCAGGCCGGCTGCGGACCAACCTCACTTGCCATGATCTTAGCTACCTACAACGCAAATGCTGATCCGGGAAGCGTTTCTGCTTTTGTAGGTCAAAAAGGTTTTGGACGCAGTTGCAACGTTGGAACGGATCTTACAACAGCAGTTGAAAAACTTTCTCAAAGTCCATGGCCGAATTTTCAAGGAAAAAAAATCAGCAAAGATGAAGCTTTGACATTACTAAAACAAAACAAACCAATAATTTTCCATTGCAAAGAATGCACCGGTACCGGCAATTCCGGTCCAAAAAGTTACAGCGGCCATTACATTGTTTTAACCGGTATTGATGTTAATGGAAACGTTACGGTCAATGACGGCGGCGCGAATGATTCAAAGGCCATACAAGTAATTACCGTTAATCAATTGAACAACACCAATGGCTTCTGGTACGTATCACCAAAATAATTTATGTCAGAACCAAAAACACTTTTCTCCTGCTCCAAATGCGAAGCCCAATATCCGAAATGGTCAGGCCGTTGTTTGGAATGCGGCGGTTGGGGCACGATTCATGAATCAATAAATCACGGAACGGATAAAACGAAAAACACAACGATTAAATTTGATGAAAAAAAATTAATTGACTTCAATAATATTTCATCAGATTCTTTTTCCAGAATTAAACTGGAACTCAAGGAACTGAATCAAATTTTCGGGGGCGGTATCGTCAAAGGAAGTTTAACTTTGCTCGGCGGCGAGCCGGGCATCGGCAAATCAACGCTCATCCTGCAAATTTTTCAAGGTTTAGACAGAAATGACTCTCCCCTGCTTTATATTTCCGGCGAAGAATCCGCCCAGCAAATAAAATTGCGCCTTGATCGATTGAATTATAAAACAAAAAACTTAAAATTTGTAACAGAAACAAACGTTGAGGAAATCTGCAATGCAATTTCAACATTGAAGCCGCAACTCGCTGTGATTGATTCCATTCAAACCCTTTATTCCAATGATTCAGAAGGCGAAGCCGGCAGTATCTCGCAAATCAGAACCTGCACCGTAAAACTGCTCCAAGCCGCGAAATCAACCGGCACAGCTCTCATAATCACCGGACACGTAACCAAAGACGGCAGTGTCGCCGGTCCGAAAACATTGGAACATTTAGTTGATGTGGTGATTTACATGGAGGGAGACAAACTGCACGGCTATCGAATTTTGCGAAGCGCCAAAAATCGTTTCGGCTCGACGGATGAAATAGGTATTTTGGAAATGACTGAAAAAGGTTTAATGGAAGTGGCTGATCCATCAAAAATATTTTTAACTGACACCGGACAAAACATTTCCGGCGGAGTGATCAGTTGTTTCATGGAAGGCAGTCGCGCGTTTCTAGTGGAGGTTCAAGCTCTGGTCACGCCAACGGTTTTCGGGTTTCCGCAAAGAAAAACTTCCGGGTACTCTGTCAACCGCCTGCAAATGATCTGTGCAGTGTTATTCAAACGCGCCGGACTGAACTTGAGCAATCAGGATATTCACTTGAACATTGTCGGCGGATTCAAAGTGAACGAGCCGGCCATTGACCTCGCGGTAGCTATGGCTATTTTTTCAGCTTTGAAAAATATTATCCCGCCAAAAAATTCTTTGGCTATTGGTGAGATTGGACTGGGCGGCGAAGTGCGGCCAGCCGGCAGTATGGATAAAAGAATCACCGAAGCGGAAAAATTAGGTTTTCAAACCGTCTTCGCGCCAAAATTAAATTTGAATAAAAAAAGTTCGCTCAATCATAGACAAATAAACAATGTTAATCAGCTGGCGGAATTGCTTAACAATTAAACTGTAAAAGCTGACAGCGTTGTATATAGTTTATTTTATAGGTTCAATGATTGTGTCAACAAATGTATTCGATGCGTTGCTCCGCAGGGTTACTTTTTGACGCCCCTGAACAAGTTCCGCTTTGGCGGCACTATTCAGGGCAAGCAAAAAGTAACCAAAAAGCGCTGGGGTTTCTAACAGTTTGAACTTATAAACAAAAAAATATTCTTCAAACGCTGCTCCCATACACTGGCGTATGGGAGCAAAATAATCTAAATTTGAAAAGAGATAATCATGAGAGATTAACTCCTTTTGTTTTTTATGGAGCAAAACCAGTCAGTTCAATCACTCTGGCCACTCCGTTGCTCTTGATTCTGGCCGAGTGAGTGCCTTGTCTGATAATTCTACGCAAAGTAACAATGGCCTTCGGTCGATTACGATATTGACTGAGAACGCAGGCCTCATGCCAGATGATACCATCAATCAGAATCCGTCGTTCGTGAGTCGCGAACTGGATGGAACATCCCTCGCACTTTTCCATTTGCCCCTTTTTCATTCACCCTCCTTCTTGATTATCGGCCTTCGACCACCAAAAGCTTCATCAGTATATCACGTAGAAATCAGTAGATCAAGTATTATCGTGTTCTCAAATCGTATTTTAAAAACTTCTATTCGAAATGCATTGACATATTCAATTTCTGAAGTTCGCGTTCCAACTCCGGAGTCAATTCATTATTTTCAATGATGTTTTTTGCTTCTTGTTGCGCCGCGCTGACCATCTTGGCATCAGCTAGGTTGGCGATTTTTAAATCCGGCAAACCTGATTGCCGCGTGCCGTAAATTTCTCCCGCGCCGCGCAATTCCAAGTCCTTCTCTGCTAGCAAAAATCCATCACTCAATTCTTCCATATATTTCAAACGCTTAGCCGTTTCAAATGATCCGCTCTCGCAAAAAAGCAGGCAATATGATTGATGCGCTCCTCGGCCAACTCGGCCGCGGAATTGATGCAATTGCGCGAGGCCAAACCGATCCGCGCCTTCAATCATCATGACCGTGGCATTAGGCACGTCTATGCCAACTTCAATCACAGATGTTGAAACTAAAACATCAAGTTTCTTCTGGACAAAATCATTCATCACTTGATCCTTGTCTTTTGACTTTAATCTTCCATGCATCAAACCGATTTTTAAGTCAGGAAAAACATTTTGACTTAATTTTTCAAATTCTTGTTTCGCTGATTTAACACCCAGTTTATCCGACGGATCAATGAGCGGACAAATAACAAAAGCTTGCCGGCCGCTCTTGATTTGTTCGCGAATGAAGTCATACGCTTTGACGCGCTCTTGTTCATGAACAATTTTCGTGATAACCGACTTTCTTCCCAAAGGCATTTCATCAATCACGGATAAATCCAAATCACCGTACAAAGTCAACATCAATGTCCGCGGAATGGGCGTGGCCGTCATAGACAAAAAATGCGGTAGATAATCCTTGCGTTCATTATCGCGAGCTAAAAGTTTTCTCTGACTAACCCCGAAACGATGTTGCTCATCAACAACAACTAAACCAAGTTCGTTTATTTTAACCCCCTCTTGAATCAGAGCGTGCGTCCCAATCGCCAAATTAAAATCACCATCTTCAAGCGCCTTTAACATCTTTCCCTTAGTTAACGTCTCGCCGTTCAACAGCCTTTCCGAACCGGTAAACAAAGCAATGTTAAATTTCTGTTTTGAAAAAACTTTGCTTAATGTTTTATAATGCTGAACTGCAAGAATTTCCGTCGGCGCCATCATGATAACTTTATACCCGTTTAATATCGCATTTAGCATCGCCAAAGCAACGACAATTGTTTTGCCAGAACCAACATCACCTTCCAGTAAACGATTCATCGGCCGCACTTTTTCCAAATCACGCAAAATTTCCCATGAACATTTTTTCTGCGCATCAGTCAATTTGAACGCTAAACCGGCGACAAAATCTTTTGTTTGCTTTTCTAAAAATTTTATGGACGCCGCTTTGTTTTCGCCAAGCTGTTTTCTGATTTTTTGAATTGACAGTTGAATTAGAAACAACTCATCAAACTGCAATCTAGCCTTGGCCTCGTCTGCCAGTTTCAGATCAGCTGGAAAATGAATTTCAGCGAGCGCTTTATTGATCACTGGGAAATTATATTTTTGAATAATCGTTCCCGGCAAATATTCCTTCACTTCGTCAATCGCGGACATCGCTTGGCTTAATAAAAATCGCAACTGCTTTTGCGTAACTCTTTCAGTTAAATGATAAATCGGGACAAGCCGCGCGGTGTGAACTGTATTCAATTTCACTTTTTCATAATCAGGGCTGACCATTTGCAAACGCGCTTCATCCAATTTACCGGACAAAAAAATTTCATCTCCGACTTTAAGTATTTTTGAAATAAACGGCTGATTAAACCAAATAACTTTCAAACTCCCTGAATCATCACTAATCAATGCTTCTGTTAAAATCTTTCTCTTGCGCCAACTACGGCGATTGGCGATCAGCTGAATTTTTCCGCGCACCGTCACTGATTCATTCGGAATCAATTCTGAAATTTTCTTTACCAAACTGAAATCATCATAACGAAAAGGAAAATAAAAAAGCAGGTCTTCAATCGTATTGATGCCCAAGTTTTTCAAGCGCGATGCAGTTGTTTTGCCCACGCGCGTTAAAGCGCTGATGGGCGTGTTTAAGTTCATATAGGGGATAAGCGAATTCAGCCTACTTTTCATTTTAGCATATTTCAAACAACAAAAAAAACCGCCTCTTGCGATTTCGGTCGTTTATAAAGAAGACTATACTCTTCTCACCAATTTAATCTTTTTCTCCATTGACTGCGGATAATTCTTGTAAACGCCCAAGCGATAGTCAACGTTTGGAATTTTAGTCCAGCCTTTCAAAAATGTCGTCTCCGGGTAATAACGCGGCTTACCGATCGCCTCAAAAATATTTTGCGCGTCCTCACAGGCCAACTGTTCCTCCAAAAAATTATTATTATCCACTTCCCGTAACAAAAAAAGGATCAAATATAAAGAAAGAATCATGACCCCCGTTACAATACCGGACAGTATTTCCTCGGTTCGAAGTGACATCAATAATAAAGACAATATTACGGCCAACACAATCAAAATAAACCAATGAAGACCCTTGATCACGCATGGAGAGGTAAAAGTAATTGATCGAAACGTCTTAACCAGATTCGATTTCGTCTCATGCATATAGGACAAAGCCGCGATTCTCATTTTTTTATCATCTGTCGGTTCAATGGTATCAAGCAGGTCAATAACCGCTTGAAATTCTTTTCTGGTTTTTTCCGCAAACTCCATCAGCGAGTAGTCGAGCACGGCGATATAATAAGCGTCAATGGTATCACGCAGTCTTTTCGTAACGCTTGGCTGAACCAACTTACCTAAATTATAAAGCGAAATCAGATAAGCTCCTTCATCCGCGAGATAAGTTTGAAAATTCAAGTAGTTTGTGGTGGCGGTAGCGAAAAAGAAACCAACCAGAATCGCAAAAATCAATGAAAATATCGAACTAAGCGTCGAGACGTCAAATTCAACAACATAATATGGAACAACAAAAGGAAGAGCCAACAAAACAATGGGAATTATTATTTTGGTCAATATTTTTTTAAAAGTGTACTTCTTCATAATTTTTGTTTTCCCGCCAAAGGCGGGTCCGCCTCTGGCGGATATTTTTATTTTTATATTTTTCTGTTTCAACTTCCCTCATCCTAATTACCCTCATCCTCATCCCAGCACCACTCACTACATTCGGGTTCTGGGTAAACCCCTCCCTCATCCTCCCAATCCTCCTCATCTTCCTCATCCTCCCAATCCTCCTCATCTTCCTCATCCTCATTTGCCCCCGCGAGGAATCGAACCTCGGTTTCAAGCTCCGCAAGCTTACGTCCTATCCGTTGAACGACGAGGGCGAAATTTAACTAACACAAAAATTGACATTCTCATTATTATTCTACAAAATGTTTATCTGATATTCAAAAGCCTGCCAAATGCTTCACCTCCGCTCTCTTCATCTTTTTCAAGATTTTCATCAAGATAATTGAGCAATGTTTCCCGAACTTGTATCGGATTCATATCCTCAAGCGGAATAGGCAAATTATTTCTCAACTTATTTTTGAACTCCAAATACAAATATTTGCTGTACGGCGGCTCGTAAATAATATAAAAATCTTTCAAAACCTTGTACGGATAAAATTGCTTATCCACGATCACGCCATCTTCAGCCACCACCACCGGAATCGGCCGGGGCTTTTGAAAATATTGGTAAACCAAAATAAAAGTACAAAGCGCTAAAATCATGGCGAACAAAAAGTTTGCTGTCCATACCGCGTAAACCACCAGAAATGCTAAAACAATAAACGCAGCGGCATTCCAGGCGCGGCTTCTTTTTATGGATGTAAACTCAGGAAATTCCCATTGAATATGCACTGACCCGATATCATCCGGCAAATACGGCGCGACCAAACGCATTAGAAACTTTTTCATATGTATTTTTGTTTCGTTGTCAACTATTATGAGTATAATACAAAATCCCGTTCAAGTCAAACAACTGGATTGACAAATTTATTGGAAATGATAATCTATTCAGGCTGGCAGAAAGGAGGCCAAAATGCCGCAGGAAACCTCGTCAATAATAGTTCTTTCCAAAGCCACTGTAATTGAATTCAAAATGCCTGGTTCCGTTTATAAGGTTTTTCTTGATTGGCTCAGAAACGCCTGCGTAAGAGGTGATGATTGGCTTTACCTTCTACCAGTGGCAAAAAGTTGCGAACCATCCACGGTTATCGCCAAAATCGTTGTCCCTACATCAAAACATGAATTTTTTTGTCTCAAACTTGGATACTTTTGCAATGCGCAAGGCTATAATTTTGAT